>NZ_KN882177.1:0-91306 GCF_000934755.1 Desulfonatronovibrio magnus | reverse complement strand
GGCAAATGTGCATGAATCATAAGCAAAAATCATAAAAATGTGAAAATTGTAACCATTTGATTTTATTAGCAAAACGATTATAGTTACTTAGAAGCTATAAGGTAGAAGGATAAATAAATGGAAGAAGCCATAAACAATAATTTCTTTACTGCCCTTATTCTGATTTTCCTGTCAGCTGCATTTACCAACAATATCCTGCTGTCCAGATTCCTGGGCATGTGCTCTGTACTGGGCGTGTCCAAAAAAGTAGATACCAGCATGGGCCTGGGTGTAGCGGTCATATTTGTCACTACAAGTACTTCAGGCATTAACTATCTTATATATAATTACCTGCTCATACCCTTGGAGCTGGAATATTTGCGGCTGATAACATTTATCGTGGTCATCGCATCTTTTGTGCAGCTTGTGGAAATGATTGTTGAGCGGGTTTCCTTAGTGCTTTATAACTCTCTTGGCATTTTCCTGCCACTGATAACTGTCAACTGCGCCATTCTGGGTGTATCCCTGTTTATGATCGGTCAGCCCTATTCTTTTCTGCAGGCCCTGTCTTTCGGCGCTGGAAGCGGGTTCGGATGGTTCCTGGCCATCATGCTCATTGGAGGCATCAGGGAAAAAATCAATGAAAACGCATTGCCCAAAGGTCTGGCTGGCCCTGGGATCACGTTGATCATCATCGGCATCATGTCACTGGCCTTTGTGGGTTTTTCCGGCATGATCAGTATATGATAACTGATCAGTTAACTTTTCAAAAACGCGTAATGCTCCCTATAAAATGCAATAAACCCAGAGGGTGCGCTTCAGGCTCGCCCTTACACTGAACCGGGAATATTTAATGCTGACTTCAATAATCATAGCTCTGACCTTTCTTTCAGCCACTACCCTGCTATTATCCCTGCTTTTGGTTCTTGCCGAAAAATGGATCCTCAATTACGGCCCCTGTGATATTAATATCAACACCGGGCAAAAGGTGCTGACAGTCAACGGAGGATCCAGCCTGCTCAGCGCACTTTCGGAAAATCAGATATTTATCCCCTCAGCATGCGGCGGACGAGGCAGCTGCGCATATTGCAAAGTCCAGGTCAACAAAGGTGGAGGGCCTGTCAGTCCTATTGAGGCTCCATATCTTTCATTAGAAGAATTGGAGAATAACACCAGATTGTCCTGCCAGATCAAGGTCAGGGAAGATATTGATATCCACATCCCTGAAGAACTTTTCAAGGCCAGGCGCTTCAAAGCAAGAGTTTCTACCAAAACCATGCTGACCTATGACATTATGGAACTTGGGCTTGAGTTGATTGAACCTGCAGAGATAGACTTTACTGCAGGACAGTATATTCAGCTCGAATCTAAGGAATACAAAGGCAGGGAATCAGTTATACGCGCCTATTCACTGTCGTCTCTGCCTTCTGATGTGAACAGGGCAGAACTGATTATGCGCAGAGTGCCTGAAGGCATCTGCACCACATGGGCATTTGACCATCTGCGCGAGGAAGAAGAGATATTTTTCAGTGGTCCATATGGAGATTTCAAGCTCCAGGACACTGACGCTCCAGCAATATTCATTGCCGGCGGCAGCGGTATGGCTCCCATCTGGAGTATCTTGCGCCACATGAAAGAGCAAAACATACGTAAAAAAGCTTATTACTTTTTCAGCGGCAGAATTCATGATGACCTCTTTTTCACAGATGAACTCTTTAGCCTGGAAAAAGAGCTTTATGATTTTAAATATGTGCCCTGTCTGACCAGGGAACCCCAGGACTCCAAATGGGATGGGGAGCGTGAAAGAATTCCCATTGTAATGCCAAAGTATATTCCTGATGCTTCACAATACGAGGCATACCTTTGCGGTTCATCTGCTCTTATTGATGCATGCTGTTCCAAGCTGAGCCAGATGGGAGTACAGGATGACAGAATGTATTTTGATAAATTTGAGTAAAACGGAATTTGCGTTGCATCACAACTTTTTAACTGATACTTTTAAATCTTCACTAAGTCCAATATCATGAAAAGATCACCCCAAGAACAACAGATAATAAAGTGCCTTGGTCCATCAAAGTTCTCTGCCACGGGTTTTATGGGAAACGATCCACGGGAGGTGGAGGAGGTTATCTCCGATGATGCCAATACTTTGGAAAAAGCAGGACTGGACAGACAAATGGCTGCCCATATTCTTGAAAAAATCTTTCACAGGGCAGCATCAGCCATAGGTGATCCAATAGAAATTGCAGATGGTGTGACAGCTGAATACATTGCCTGCCGCGGCAAAATTCCATCTCCTTTTCCAGGAGAAGGTGCTTTTGCCAAAAACATGGTTCAGGTTTACATGGACCGGGAAACATTTTTTTATATCAACTCTTTGTCCATTCATCTTATCCGCAAACACGGTTTCTTTCAGGGAACGGGTTCGCCTTTTCGCATTGAACCTGAATGGATTATCACCTTAGCACGCCATGTTTCCTGAGCCTACCACTCCGCCAATATTATGCAGAGCTTTACTCATTCTCATATTTTCATGCTTTGCACTTTTATCATGCAGTAATGAACAAAAAACTCCGCTGACAGCCCTGCAGGGCTGGACCATGGGCACTTATTACCGGGTGACTTTGGCCCAGGTAACTCCGCGCCAGACGCAGCGCGCTGAAAAGAAAATCGCCCGCACCCTTGAGCAAGTGAATCAAAGCATGTCTGTATTTGAACCTGACAGCGAAGTTTCCAGATTCAACAAGCTCCAGCCAGGACAAAAATTATGCGTATCTCAAGATTTTCAAAAGGTAATGACCACTTCTTTTCAGGTCTATGAGATGACTGACCGGGCTTTTGATCCCACACTTGCTCCTCTTATAGATATGTGGGGCTTTGGTGCAGAAAATGCTCTACTTCGCCCTGATCCAGACCAGATCGAGCAAGCTCTTGAATGGGTCGGTCTTGACAAGGTAATGATGGATGAACACGGTTGTCTGCACAAAACCCATCCACGTACAGAGCTTAACCTGTCCGGAGTTGCCAAAGGTTATGCAGTGGATCTCATTGCCGCGTCTCTTGATGATATAGGCATCAGATCCTATCTTGTTGATATCGGCGGAGACATGTTTGCAAGAGGAACAAAACATGATGCTTCACCCTGGAGAATCGGCATCAGCCTCCCTCTGCCAGATGCCGGAACTGAAGATCTGTTAGATATAATCGACATTCAAAATGAAGCTGTTGCCACAAGTGGTGATTATCGCAACTTCTTTGTCCATGACAACAAGCGCTACAGTCATATCATTGATCCAGCCACAGGCTATCCTGTGCGTCAGAATATTGTAAGTGCAACAGTTATTGCCAAAAGCTGTGTCCTGGGCGATGCTCTGGCAACAGCCATGCTTATTATGGATGTTCAGGAAGCATTAAAACTGGCAGACAGCTCAGGCATGTTTGAAGTGCTGCTAATTAAGATGGAGGATGAAGAACTCACCATCTACAACAGTTCTGATTTTTTTCATGACCGATAAGTTTTCAGAAAAATTGCGCCTCCAGCCTTCTTCTACAATTCTTTTGCTGGGAGGAACAACCGAGTCTTTACAAATCACAAAGGCTCTTTCACATAGAGGATTTCAGGTGCTGGTAAGTCAGGCAACTTCTGTGCAACTGGAGCTTCCTGCCCTGCAGGGAGTAACCTTCAGAACCGGCCCCCTGAATGCCCGGGACATGGCTGATTTATTGAGATCCAAAAGTATTCATGCGGTTATTGATTGCACACACCCTTATGCGGAGCTTGTCTCGGCCAACGCTTTTCAAGCCGCATCCGAATGCTTAATTCCATTCATTGTGTATCAGCGCCCTGCCATATCCGAACATACTCGGGGCATTATGTGGGCCGGAGACCACATTCATGCCGCCCGCATGGCCTTTGACCTGAATGGCATTGTATTTTTAAGCATTGGAAGTAATAATATTCACATATATGCGCATCAATTTCAGTCATGCATCACGCGCCTTATTGCACGCATACTGCCAGGTCAAACTTTCAGAGAAAAATGCCTTGCTGCAGGGCTTTCAATGCAGCAGATCATTGAGGCACGCGGTCCCTTTACCCGTAAGGAAAATCAAAAACATTTTCATGACTCTGCTGCCGGCACCCTCATTACCAAAGACAGCGGAGAAGCCGGAGGAGTTAACTCCAAGCTTGAAGCAGCCCATACTCTTGGTATGAATGTTATTGTCATAAAAAGACCTCCGCGACCAGGCAGACTGATTTTTAACAGCATAAACAAGCTAATATCTTTTGTTGATCAAAACTGTTACTTTATTGATGCCAATCTTGTTATAAAAAGTGGCAAAGGTGCAGATGTGAGATATAAAGCGCGAGTGTGAGCTGGTGTGAGGGTGTGAGGCGGAGTGTGAGGCAGTCCACCAACTTTTTCCTCATGCGTGCTCTGCCCACAACCCAACTTAAAAAAAGATCTACAGTTGGTGCCACAACTTGACTTTTCAGGCTGAAGGCTGAAGGCTGAAGGCTGAAGGCTGAAGATTTAATTTGCTGATTTTACAACTGAATCATCCAACCTTAACCAATATCGTGAGAACTATATGATTACACCACAGACAACATGGACAAAACTGCAAGAAATCAGACAGAACAAACCATTGGTTCTTAATATCACCAACATAGTGGTGACCAACATTACAGCCAATGTATTGCTGGCTCTTGGTGCTTCGCCGGCAATGGCTGTATCTGCAGATGAAATACAGGAGCTTACAGCCCTCAGCGGGGCCCTGGTTCTTAATATGGGCACTCCAGGAAAAACTCAGATAAAAACCATGGAACTGGCTGCCCAGAAAGCTCGAGAAACAGGCATTCCCATTGTTTTAGATCCTGTTGGAGCCGGTGCCAGTAAAATCAGAACCGAAACTCCTATTAATTTCCTGCGGCAGGGCATGGTGGATATTCTAAGGGGCAATGCTTCAGAGATAATGGCCCTGAGCGGTTCTGCTGATAAACCTCGCGGAGTTGACAGTCTGCACGCATCCGACCAGGCCGTTGAATCTGCCTTGAGTCTGTCACGTCAGTATAATTGCGTTGTTTGCGTGAGCGGTGCTACTGACATTATTGTTTCCAAGGATCAAGTAACAAAAGTAGCCAATGGACACCCCATGATGACCCTCATCACAGGTATGGGATGCTCAAGCACCTGTCTGACAGCTGCTTTTGCAGCCGTGGAAAAGGATTATTTCCAGGCAGCAGCCATGGGCATGGCTATAATGGGTGTATGTGGACAAATGGCAGCGCAAAAAGCTTCAGGGCCTGGCAGCCTGGAAACTTTTTTCCTTGATTTTCTTTATGGTCTTGATGAAAATCAGCTGCAATTAATAAGTATGAGTTCAAATTAACCATTCAATATTGCGGAGGTATGAATTAATGGCTGAATTTAAATGCGAAAAGTGCGGCGAAACAAAAGAGGGAAGATGCAAACCCAAAAAATGCCCCAAGTGCGGTGAGCAGGGTTGTATGGAAAAAATTGAAAAAACAGACAAAAAGTAGACATGGATTAGTTGGTACTTTGCACACAGGCGCGGTCCTGGGCCGCCCGGGGGAGGAGATTACAAGTAACTAAAAAAAACTGGACCCCGGATCAAGTCCGGGGTGACGGTTAAAGCTAACTATTACTCTTTGTCGTCATTCCGGCGAAAGCCGGAATCCAGGCTTTGGCATGAAGAAGCGGCTGGAGCCGCAAGAACTAAACGTCCCCAGGCTGGAGCCTGGGGACGAGTGGTGAATTTTCACAATTTTTATGATTTTTACATATGATTGATTCTCATTCACCAGAAAAGTTCCGTCAAAGATGAGAGCCTTACGCCTGGCACAGCTTCCTGCCCGGAGGCTTACAGCCCGGAGGGGGACTGTCCCTCGCTGTGAAAATTTTATCATCAAAGCAAATTTCTTCCAGGTATCAAAGCAGCATCAATCTTTTTTATAGCACCTCGCGGGGACTGTCCCAATTTCCAGAAAAGTGGCAGACTCATAAAGTTACTCACAATTATCAGTCCCGGTCCCCCGGGTGAAAGGCTTATCACTAACAACTAATAACAAATAACTGATAACTGACAACAATTGTCCATAGAACAATTCAGCAGCAGGTAAAGCAAATCTATTACACTGACCACTCATATTCGAGGTAAAAGAATGAAAACAGTTTGCGTTGGAGTTTGCCAGACCCCAGTACTTGGAGAAATCAAGGAAATTAATCCCTGGTTAGACAGGATTGCGGCTGAGGATACCAAAAGCCTGTGGGTTTTTCCTGAGCTTTTTCTTGGAGGATTTGATTACGACCATAAGGAAAAGTGGGCTGATCAATGTCTTGAAATCAAGGATATCATGGAAAAATTTGCCAGAGACACTGGTCATATTCTTGCCGGAAGCCTGTGGTGCCGTAAGGCGGATAAATACTACAACACATTTTACCTTTTCTCACCTGATGGCGGAACAATGGAGCTTTACAGCAAGCTGCACCTTTTTCTCCCTGGCAGGGAAAATGAGTATTTTACAGCTGGCAATAAGTCCCCTGAGTTATTTCAATGGCATGACATTAAAATGGGTTTTGCCATCTGCCATGACCTGCGCTATCCTGAACTTTTTCTGATCCAGCATGCCTTTGAACCGGACATTTTCGTGCTCAATGCCCAATGGCCCCTGGCTCGCATTGAGCACTGGCTGACCCTGATCAAGGCCAGAGCCATTGAAAATCAGTGCTACATCCTGGCCTGCAATGGCATGGGCAACTCAGCCCTGGGCAAATTGGCCGGACATTCCTGCCTTATTACTTCCTGGGGTAAAACAGAATTTATTCTTAATGAGGAACCTGGCATGCAAAAGGCAATACTGGATGAAGAAGTAATCAAAAATGACAGGCAAATGTTTGACAGTCGCCAGTCACCTTTTTTTGATCTAAAGTTCAGACACTTAGATATTTAATTTTTTAAAACATCTCTAACACTACAGCGACTTTTGAGTTAATGGGCAGGTAATTGTGCCAACCTCAGGCAGTATAAATAGTCTGAATATCTAACGGCAAGAGATCCTGTCCGCTGGAATACAATACCCCATCTCTTGTCTTATTCTGGAACAGCAGTATAATTTCTTTATGGATGTTTTTGCTGAAAACCCAAATTTCAACCATAATGTATTAGTTGACATTCAGTATAGGCTTGTATTTTCCCTCATAATGAATTAATGTATTGCCTATATGAGCAAGAAAATATCAAAAGCACACGATAGTTTTGTAAAGAACATTTTAGGCCGTGAGGTCTATGCCAGGGATTTTATCCGCTATTATCTTCCAGAAAGGATTACATCCCAGCTGGACCTGGATACGTTGGAAGTGTCTTCCAAATCCTTTGTCAGTGATGAGCTTAAGGAGAACCTGACAGACTTGGTTATGTCCCTTCAGTTCAAGAATAGAGATCTTGCAGAAATTTATATGCTCATTGAGCATAAAAGCAATTTATATCACCTGACAAAGCTCCAGCTGTTCGGATATCTCAACGAAGCATGGCAGAATAAAAGAAAGGACGAGCTTCCGATAATTATCCCTGTGGTCTTCTACCATGGGAAAAAGAAATGGAACTACAGTCTTGAGTTTTCAGATATGTTCAAGCCTCCGGGAAAGCATTATTTCAAGTATATTCCTAAGTTTGAACATATCTTGCTTCAAGTCCCGGAAATTAATAAGCAAAAGATAAAATCAACTATCGTCCTTGAGGTCTTTAACCTGGTCCTGGAACATATTTTTTATCCAGACAGGCGAGACCGGATATATAAAGCAATGGAACTATTATTTCAGGGATTACAGGCAGAGGAAGCAGGAGAAATCTTTGCAGTAATTGTCAAGTATATGCTTTCCGCCACAGACTTAACCCCTGAAGAAGTGGAAGAAAATGTAAGGCATCTTCCCAAAGGAGCAGATACCGTGAGAACAACAGCAGACGTTTTAAGAGAAGAAGGCAAGCATGAAGGGGTTATTATCGGTGAGCAGCAGGGCATAGTTAAGGGCGAACTTAAAGCCACCCAGGAAACCCTGATAGACCTCGCAGTAGAGGTATACGGACCAATACCCGACATGCTCCAGGTTAAAATCAAGTCCATTCAATCCATAGAGAACCTCAGGGCTCTAAACAGAAAAATAATCAGAACAGAGTCATTGGATGAATTCACAGAACTGGTAGATAGAGCAGCACTCAACTAACAATTCCACACAAGAGGCCACTTAGTTTTAAAAGGTTGGCCTCCGTATACAGTCGAATATCACTGCTTTTCCAATTACATAAGTAGTTCAAGGTCAGGTCAGTGTGAATAGTGTTCAAACCAGTGCATTAGCAACACATTTTAAGACACAAAGTATAGGTTATTACTATTACGCTGAATAAAAGCCATCAAGGACAATCTTCTTCTAAAAGAGAAAAGAAAAAGCCAACAGGGACATTATGTCGCCAGTCTCCTTTTTTTGATTTAAAGTTCAGACCCAGTGATACAGCGTAGGCGCTTCACCCAAACGAACCATGATGCGGCACTCTTCTTAAAGGAAACAAGCTTCCGGATCAAGACTGCCTAAGCTAGTTCAGAGCCTCAAATCGACCAGTTTCTTTATTCTTGGTGACATTATCCCAATTGAAAATTTTGGCATTCATGGCAATATATACACCAGGTGGAAGGATCTGGGTTGCGGCCAGAGCAAACCCCAGGTTAAACACTGCGTCGGAATCCCTGAATGTAAAAGGTATCATTGCTCCCACCAGCACGATTGTTTTATCTTTCATCTGACTGCTCAAAACAGCAGCTGTCTCAACCATGGTGTCAGTGCCATGAGTGATAAGTATTCTATTCATACTGGTTTCACGGCATTTGTCCCGAATTCTGATTCTGTCACTGTCTTCCATAAACAGGCTATCCTTGAGCATGATTATTTCCAGATCAATCTCAAGACCACACCTGCCTGCAGTCAAGATCTCATTAACATGAGTCTTGGTCAGAACCAGCTCGCCATCAGTTTGCCGGTATTCCTTGTCCAGGGTACCGCCGGTAATAAAAATCTTGATCATGGTTTTACATCCTGAGCCTTACCTTGTCAGGGGTTAGTCTGTGTTCCAGCCTGGCTGCCAGAATGCTCATGGCGTAGCAGCAGATAAAATAAAGCACCGCTATGGTAGTGTAAATTTCAAAAGGATAGATCATGAGACGGTTATTCAGGATTTGAGCAACATAGGTAAGTTCCATAACCCCAATTACAAAGGCCAGGGACGTGTCTTTAAAAATGGCGATAAACTGGCCCACAATGGCGGGAATCATCTGTTTCAGTGCCTGGGGCAGAATAATGTGGCGCATGGTGCGATAATAACCAAGTCCGGTACTCATGGCCGCTTCAAACTGCCCTTTGGGAATATTTTGAATACCCCCGCGCACTATCTCCGCAATGTAAGCGCCTGTAAAAATAGTTAACGCAATGGTTGCGCTCCAGAATACGCTGATGAAAGTATTAAAAAACACCGGAATAAAGAAGTAAACCCAGAAAATCACAATAATCAGAGGATTGCCTCGGATAAATTCAATATACATCATGCATGGAATGCGCAGAATATTGTTTTTTGACATCCTGCCCAGTCCAACTGCAAGCCCGATAAAAAAGCTGATGGAAATAGCAATTACTGACATGATTATGGAGAAACTAAGACCTCCCAGGCCCATAAAAATATCATCCGCCCTGCCATCCGGAAAACGCCAGATGAGAAGTGTCCTCAGGCTGTCCCAGATAATCTGCCAGTTAAAAGAATAGAGCCCTTTGGCACATAAGTAGACACCATAAACAAATAGCAGCCCAAAACTCAGTTTAGCAGCAGCATTTAAAGCCTTCCAGCTAATCAGTGATACTTGTTTAATGGCGGTCTGAGTTTTGGTAAGTTTAAGACCCTGCTGTTGCCTGGGAACCACAACAGCTATCCCCCTTTGCACAACAAGCATGGTTTTGACGAAGGGCCAGGATATGAAAATATAACTCTGTGAGAGAAAATCCTTTTTACGCTGGGTCGTCCGTCGAAGTCTGGCATTGATAGTATTTAATATGCCGGAAATAGACAGGGAAAGACTCAAGTAAATAATTGTAGCAGCTGTTGTAGCTTCAAAGCCTCTGAAAGTGAGAGATTCAATTTGCTGCGACTGCCATGTCAGGTCCGCTACACCTACAACCATGGCCAGAGAAGAGTTCTTCATATTGTTGAGAAACTCACTGCCTAAGGGAGGAATAATGGCTCGAAATGCCAGAGGCAGAATAATCTTGCGCATGATTTGAAAATAATTAAGCCCGCTGGAATATGAGGCTTCCAGCAATCCCTTGTCAATGGACTGAATTCCAGCCCTGATGACTTCGGCCATGAACGATCCGGTATAAATGGCAAGGCCGATTGTAGCACACCAGAACTCATAGTTTAGCCCGAACAGCCAGTTCCGCATTTCCATGGGCAGGGCCTGAGGCATGGCAAAATACCAGAAGAAGAGCTGAACTAGAAGAGGTGTGTTTCTGAAAAATTCTACGTAAGCAGTTGATACCCAGTAAAAGGGTTTAAAGTTAGACAGGCGCCCGAGCCCGAAAAAAGTACCGAGGGCAAGAGCCAGTACAGAGCTGATCAAGGTGATCTTGAGAGTGACCTGCAGACCGTATATCAGGTAAAAGCCAAGGTTTTCTCCATAAGTGGGGTTGACTGTAAACAATACGCTCCAGTCAAAATTATATCCAAACTCAAAGAAAAAACCCCAGTAGATAAACGCTGCCGCAAAAATACTGATGAGAATTGAATTTTGAGCCCAGGCTTTGGATATCCAGGATTTGTACATCAGGGTGCTGCCCGTAAAAGGGCCCGGAGCAAAAGCCCCAGGCCCCGTAAGGTTTAAGTGTCAGGACTAAGGCCAGACTTCAATCTGTCGTGTCATGGGGAAGTAATATGGGGTGTCGGGACCATACCATTTGTTGTATATTTCCATATAAGTGCCATCAAGCCACATATCCTGCAGTGCAAAATTTATGGCATCTCTCCAGGCGGAGTCATCCTGGGGAACACCTATTCCATAAGGTTCATCGCTTATGAAATCACCCACAAGTTCCCACTTTCCAGGCTCCTGAGCTGCATAGCCCAGTAAAATTGTGCTGTCTGTGGACCAGCCAGCAACACGGCCCAGCTTCAGGGCTTGAAAGGCTTCTGATTCACGCTGAAAGGAAATAACATTCGAAGCATAATCTGGATCTCCAAGCTCTCTTAGCAGGTTCCTGATATTGATTTCAGAGGTTGTGCCCTGCATTGTCGCAATTCTTTTCCCTACTAAATCTTCAATATCTGAGAACTGACCAGCCGGGGCCAGAATTTTCTGACCGTCGAAAAAGTAAGTGATGGAGAAGTCAATGACCCTGTCCCTTTCACGGGTATGAGTCATATTGGCTACTGACATATCAATGCGTCCCTGCTGAATAAAGGTGATGCGCGTACGGTTTGTCACAGCTACCCTTTCAATCTCTACTCCAAGGCGCTTGGCAACCTCTTCAGCAATATCCACATCAAACCCGACCCACTCATTGTTGTCGTTATAAAAGGCACCGGGAATTGAATCAGTCATTATGCCCACCCTGACAACTCCTGATTCCATTACCCTGTCATAGGTTGGACCGGCCAGAGCAACCTGTGACCAGACAAGCAATGCAGCCAGCGCAAAAAAAACACTCTTCCAAAAACGCATCTTACTACCTCCTGAAGTTGTAAAACATTATTATGGACTAGCCTCAACACATAAAAAAACAGATGATGGTATATCTGTTAACCTCTTTAATAGACCCGAAGTAAAAAAAAAGCAGTAAAAGTGCTGTTACCCCGTGGCCAATGTATCACAGTGGGAGCATTACGCGTTTCTGAAAACTTGAATTTTAAGTTGTATGTCATAGCTGTTTTGATGTTAAAACCAGATTATGACGGCTTGGCACGGGGACTGTCCCTGGCTTCGGGACTGTCCCCAATTGACTTTTCAGAAACGCGTAACGCTCCCATTTCAGATGCAAGTATTAATGGGATAGTATTTTACTGAGAAAGCTTTTTGCCCTATCAGTCTGGGGTTGAGTAAAGAAAAGAGATGGAGTGTTCTGCTCCACCAGGATACCTTCATCCATAAATATGACCCTGTCTGCCACTTCACGGGCAAAGCCCATTTCATGCGTAACAACAACCATGGTCATGCCTTCTAAGGCCAGGGCTTTCATTACATCCAGAACTTCATTGATCATTTCCGGATCCAGGGCTGAAGTTGGTTCATCAAAAAGCATTATCTTGGGGTTCATGGCCAGCCCCCGGGCAATGGCCACACGCTGCTGCTGCCCTCCGGACAATTGTGATGGGTAGTGATGTGCCTTATCTGGAATATTGACTTTTTCTAACAGTGCCATGGCTTGTTCATAAGCTTGCTTCTGGGTTAAGCCGCGCACAAGAGTAGGCGCCAGAGATATGTTTTCAAGCACACTCATATGAGGGTAAAGATTGAATTGCTGAAAAACAAAGCCAATTTCAGCCCGCAGCTTGGTGAGATTAACATTAGGAGCGTAGAGGTTAATTCCGTCTACAAGAATTTCCCCTTTTTGAATTGGCTCCAAGCGATTGATACAGCGAATCAGCGTGCTTTTGCCGGAGCCTGACGGGCCGCACACAACTACAACCTCGCCCTTTTCTATATGCAGATGGATATCGTTAAGGACGTACAGGCTGTCAAACCACTTGTGAACATGTTTAAACTCAATCAATTGCTACTCCTTGACACTATGCATAACCTGGGGCTGATTCTTTCAATAGTGGAGCCTGTATACTGCAGGCTATTAAAGACCACTTAGAAGCTCCTCACCCGGGAGGCCCGGGACCGAACTTGCAAGTAACTAAAAAATTAGCCTTAGCACGTTAGAGATTGCCGCGCTCGAAGACTCGCTCGCAATGACACCTGTGCTGTCAGGGATGTAGTTGCGCAAAATCTGTCACCCAAGAGTGAGCCCAAGCGACCGAAGCAATCTGTCAGGTAAAACCGTAATGCTCTGAATTTATTGCTAATTTGATTTTAGTTACTTAGAGGTAATAGTTGACTTCTGTCTTTTGATAAACGGATTACAAATACATAGTTGCGAGGTCAAGAAAAAGCTTGATTCCAGATACTTATGGCTGCCAATCCACTTCTAAAGTTATGGCATGTATTGCCTGTAAATATACGGATAAACATAAGGAGATTCCGGGACAGGTATCTGCTGAACATTATCAGCCCTGATCATAAGCATGTTCTGGTCAAAAACAAAAGCCTGATCAATCTTGCCGGTCACTTTTATCCATGAATCAGTGGCAAAATCAGCCAGGCCCTGCCCACGCACCAGGATACCGTAAAATGTAGCATCAGCCAGGCAGCAGGTAATGGCTGTCCGGGTCACGGCAAGCTCACTATCATCCATCATATGGTCTCGGTACACAAACCCTGACAACTCGATCTCCCGGTCCTGAAACTCATCCTGATAAGCTGCAATGACCATCATAATGTCCAGAAATCCTTTTTCGTCCACAACAATTCTGTCCATACTCAGCAACCTTTCCGCCAGCTCCTGGTAATAATCCGAATCATACCAGATACCGAGGTCCTGCTTGAGCGCTTCCTGCTCTTTATCAAGCGCCTCTGAGTGTTCCTCACCCTCAAAGACATAATTTTCCCACCATTCATGGTCAATTTCTTCTGGCTGATCATATACATCGCCCACCTGATCATCCTCCAGGCGTTCCCTGGGCTGTATCTGATGGTAAATAATGCCTTTTTTTTGTGCCACAGAACTGTCTAACAGCTTGGGCTGCACAAAAAAACCCAGCCCCAGGAGTATGCAGAACAGGGCATACATCACAGGTCTGCCCAGGTTGGACTCATGCCCGTCAGGACACCCGCAGTCGCAACTGTCATGTTTTACCAGGCCTGTTTCAGCCAGAATAATCATGGCCTTGTAAGCAGCAAGAAAAAGAAAACTGAAGGTGGAGAAATAGAAAAAAGCAAGCATTTGCGGGGCAAGAAAGTATAGAATATCTCCTGTATAGATCAGCTTGACCTGCATAATGGCCAGCAACAGCAAAATTATGGCTTTCAGCATGATCAGTCCGTCC
Organism: Desulfonatronovibrio magnus; assembly: GCF_000934755.1. Classification (NCBI taxonomy): domain Bacteria; kingdom Pseudomonadati; phylum Thermodesulfobacteriota; class Desulfovibrionia; order Desulfovibrionales; family Desulfonatronovibrionaceae; genus Desulfonatronovibrio; species Desulfonatronovibrio magnus. The sequence continues at coordinate 77,122 of NZ_KN882177.1, read as the reverse complement.
TCATCCCAGGATATGATGCAGAGTTACCACAGTAAGATATACAGCAATACTTACTGATATTACAAACACAACAACGAACCGGACCGGAAAATAGCCCAGAAGCATGGCTGTATTCTTGATATCAAGCATTGGACCAAAAACCAGAAATGCCACAATGGACATGGTGGGAAAGGTATGGGCAAAGGATGCAGCAACAAAAGCATCTGCAGTGGAACAAAGCGACAGCACATATGCCATGAACATCATGATCAACGGCGAGATAAATACAGATTCAGCCAGATTGAATACCATCTGCTGACTGAGCATGGTCTGAAACAACGAGGCTATGCCCGCACCGAGAATAAAATATTTGCCCACAGTAAAAAATTCATCAACAGTATGATCAAAAATTCTTTTCCAGGAGGCAAAGCTGAAAAAACCGGGGCTTGCCTGTTTCTCAAAAGACATGGGAAGCTGTCTATCAAGTTTGAATCCCGGCCTGGACTCCAGAAAAATATACACTGCAAGCCCTACAAGCACTGCCACCAGGGCAGCCACTCCAAACCTGAGGGCCACAACCTGCAGATCAAATCTGAAGGCATAAAACGATGAGGCCAGAACAATAGGGTTTAGAATGGGCGCGGCAACAAGAAAGACAGCACCGGCGCAAAGCGGCATGCCTTTGCGAACCAGACCGCGTATGACAGGAATGATAGCGCATTCACACACAGGAAATACAGCACTCAAAATCAAAGCCGGAGGGATGGACAGCAAAGGATTGGCAGGCAGGTATTTCTGAAAAAACTCTTTGGGAATAAAAACAAGAACCAAAGAGGAAAAAAAAGCACCCATCAGAATGAATGGGGCAGACTCAAACACAATGCTCAAAAAGATCATTGACGCGTTATGCATGGTCTCAAGCATAAAAAATTATTTCTCCTTAGCTTCGCCTTTCATAAGTGCATAGAAGAATTTCTGAACATACTTGCCGGAAATGACTTCGTTGAGATCAAATGTAAGATCATCCTTTAGAAAGCTACCGCTAAAGGCCAGAAATAAATTTTCCGAGAGTGTACGAATATTTTCCTGCAGCTTTTTTCTGTCCTTCTTAGACAGATTTTTATGATCAAACAGTCGACATGCCAGGGGCCTTTGAGTATAGAATGAACACTTTCGATTATGACTCAGGGGGCAGACCAGTTTTTCCTGCTGGACAACCAGGCCCTTGTCTGTAGACGCTCTGGTGTTTAACACATCCACAGCATAGCTGATCAGCTCCTGGCGCTTTTCCCTCGAAAGCATGACATTCATTTTGTGGGCAATATAGACAGCTTCCACAAAGCTGACCTTGACTTTTTCCGTGCAGCACATCATGTGCTCACGACCGCACAGCCTGCCTGTTCCGGAAATCTCTGTTTCGATCCGGTTCAGCATAGCCTCCAGATCATCAAAAAAGGGATTGAGATCAACAATATTCTTATGCTCCAGGCTGGGCTCACGGGTTTTAAGAGCACATTGGGTCCTGCCGTATTGCCTTAAGAGTTTCCACTGGCAGTAACTTGATGGTTTGGAACGAAGTTTCTTTAATTTTTTCTGAACAAGCCTTGCACTGAGTCCTTTGCGCAGCAGATAGGCTGAAACAATGGTTCCGGTCCTTCCAATGCCATGCCTGCAGTGCACCATGACCTTTTTGCCGAGATAAATAGACTCGTCTATCCATTCCAGGGCATCATCCATGGTCTGCATCTCGGGTGTTTCTTCATCCTCTATGGGCAGATAATAGACATCAAACCCTGCATCCTGCTCAATCTTGGGCAGGTCGGGAAACTCTGCGCAAAGATTGATAATGGAGTCAATGCCAGCTTTTTTCAGCTTTTTTAGATGTTCGTAAGACATGGGAGCATGCCCCACTGCAAGACTTGGAGTAACCCAGCTCACAACTTCTTTCTTTTGGGCCTTAAATCCCCAGAATATCATGAATTTCTCCTGAATACTCCTGAGCGAGTTTTTTAATTTTTTCCTCGTCCATACTCATATCCTTCAGTCTGGTCCTGCCCAGGATATAGCCCACAACCTTGAGCCTTTTCTCTGTTTCTACCATACTTTCCCGGGAATACTCAGCCTTGAGAAGGTCTCCCCGGACTTCAATACTGAAATCAAACTCAGCAAGCACCATGCGAATGGTTTCAAGACGCATGAGACGCTTGGATTCATCTGCTCCGCCGCCCTTAAAGCTGAACTGGATGTAGTTTAGTTCCTTTTCTTTACCCAGCAGGGCATCCACAACCACAAAGTGATAACCGAAACGAATAAGGGCGTGCATATAGTCACTGGCCAGCAGGCCATAACTGCTTAGTAGTGCGGACTTGGTAGGGTCAAAAACACCGGCGCTGACCTTGTCAAATTCCTGCCAGTCAAAATGCTGAATATTTGCATCCCATTCTATCTTTTCATGCCCCAGGCCGGAAAACATGGCCAGGAAAGGTTTGCAGGTCACGTCGTCTAAGGACACCTTAGTCTGGGAATCTCCCTGCTCAGTAAGCCCTTTTTCTAAGTTAAGAACTCTAAATACTAATGGAATATCAAGGTCCAGCACTTTAGAACGATAAAGCCCTCTGCCCTTGCGATCGGTCAGGGCAAACATTTCTCGCACTCCCATCTCATGCGTAAATCGGATCAGGTCATGCATGGATCTGCAATTCTGAGGAACAAAATCTTCTGAGTCAGCATCTTTGAGATTCAGGGTGGATATATGTTCCAGAGCCTTTTTCATGCGCTCGGTAAGCCAGGTTTTTTTCTTGGATGAAAAGAGCATCCTTGGCTCTGCCTTACCGTCATGGACTATACCTCTGTTTCCATCGAGAGTGACCAGTTGATTATTCTGAAAAGTATCCATGGCCTCGGCAACATTGATAATCACTGGAATTGACCCTTCTCTGGCAATAGTGGCAAAATGACTGGCAGCACTGCCTTCTCTCGTTATTACACCGCCGAGCAGGTCTGTGGCTGCTGTCAGTTCAGGATACAGACCAGGAGCAACAACTATACTCCCTTTGGGAATTCTGGAAATTTCTTCCTTGGATTGAATGACAAATATTTTGCCGCTGATCAGCCCGGGGCTGGCCCATTCACCCTTGGCCAGAACCGGCAGGTCAAGTCTCGGGGCATCGTTGTCGGGTTTGATGGCATGTAGTGGTCTGGTCTGTAATAAAAAAAGGCTGCCCTTTTTATCCACCACCCACTCAATATCCTGGGGCTTTTCAAACAATGCCTCTAACTTAAGTGCCTGGTCATGGAGCTTCTGCAGATAAGAAGGCAGGTCTTGATGGAATTCATAATTTTCTTTCTTGTTGATGAAGTATTCTTTGGCTTTGACTTCACCACTGACCAGCTTGTCTCCCAGCCCGGATACAATATAAATGCCCATTTCATCCTTGTCTTTGACACCAGATGAGTAGACCACCCCGCTTTGATCAGCATCTACCATTTCCAGGACCAGAACTGCCATGGGCAGCAGTTCATCAGGAAGACCGGCATGAATCCTGTACGTCATGGCCCGAGGCGAATACTTGCTGGCCAGGACCTGTCTGAAGGCGTCAGCAAATTCTTCCGGTTTGACCTTGAGCAAGCTTTTATACTGTCCTGCAAAGCTTAAATCACTGTCTTCTCCAAATGCACTGGAGCGTACAGCAAGTCTGGAGCCCTGAAAATCATTAAGAAAGGTATCAATCTCTTCCTGTACGTCATCTGGAATTACCGCATCAAGTATGAGATCCTGAATTTCAGCACACCGCTTTTCAAAGTCATCAATGGAATCAAGGCACACCCTGCTCAGCAGTTCATTAATTTTAGGGCGCAGTACGTTGGCGGAAACTATGGAATTAAAAGCATTGGTAGTTATACAGAAACCTCTTGGAGCAATAAAACCCTTGCTCTTGATGAGACTGAGGTTCATGGCCTTGCCGCCGGCCAGATCTTCTTTGAGCTCTTGGTCAATGGGCAGGGCGTACGGGGGTTGGGTGTCAGGATCGTTGATATTCAACGACAGATGCATATAAAATGATACTTTTTTATGGTAGTCGCGTAATGCCTTGTATCGCAGGGGATTCAGCGCGATTATGCTTTTGATGAGCTTGGCTACTCCATCATCTAATTCTTCGCTCAGCCTGATTAGACGTGCATAATCACATGGCAGGCTGCGATAGTGAATCTCCTCAATTTCAGCCATCTTTTCCAGACAATAGCGGTCCAGAGCCAGAAGGTCTCTGAAATACTGGTATTTTTTACGCAGCAGTGTACCAGGGGCAAAAATCTGTCTGGACCAGTAGCTGAAAAGTTGGGTGATCCACATAATTGATCAGTCCGATGCTTTTGTGCTGAGTACTTTCTCAACTTTTTCTTCAAGTTCGTGCTTGTCTATAGGCTTGACCAGGTACTCATCTGCACCAAGCTGCAGGCAGCGCTGAGCGGTTTCTATGGTGGGAAATCCGGTAAGCATGATGACCTTGGTTGAAGGAGATATCTTCTTGGACTCTTCCAGTACTTCAACGCCGCTGAGTTTCTTGAGCTTAATATCAAGAATGGCCAGATCTATCTGTTCATCCTTGATAAAGGAAAGATAGTCTTCTTCCTCAGTAAACGGGTATACAACATGATCCTTTCTTTTCAGTATGCGCTTTACCAGTATCCCGGCATCATAAACATCATCAAGTACGGCAATGTTCGCCATTATTCTCCTCCATTTCGGTTTCTTCTTCCTGATGGTCCAAAGGCAGTTCAATAATAAAAACAGTACCTGGCCCGAATTTTTCTGATCTGGGAAAATCATCCGGCAGATACTCTCTTGGAGGTGGGCTCAGAGCTGACACCTTGCCTCCATGATCCTTGACTATGCCAAATGATACTGACAGACCCAGTCCAGTTCCTTTGCCCACCTGCTTGGTGGTAAAAAACGGATCAAATATCTTGCTCAGATTTTCCTCTTTTATACCCTTGCCTGTATCAGCAATGCCCACCACCACTCGCTGTCTGTGAGCGCAGAGCTTGGACTGCACATATATGACACCGTCCTGCCCTATGGCATCAGCTGCATTATTAAGCATGTTCAGCCAGACCTGTTTGAGCCTCTCCTTATCCCCGGTCATGGCTGGGATATTGTCATCCATGTCGTTAAGTATTTTAATGTGATTAAGAGAAAACACATGCTCTACGAGCTTTATCACTTCCTGCAGAGATTCATTAACATCCACGCTTTCACTGGCTGACTGGGAATACCTGGAAAAGCCGAGAAGGTCAGCAACAATCTTGCGACAGACCTTGGTCTGCTTTTCAATAATTTTCAGGTCATCAAGCAGATCCTCATCTTCAATGTCCTCCAGCAGCAACTGGGTATAGCCAAGAATTATGCCCAGCGGAGTATTAATTTCATGGGCCACTCCACCAGCAAGACGCCCAAGATCCTCCATTTTCTGGGATTGAATCAGCTGCTCCTGGAACTTCTTGAGCATGGATATATCGCGGGCTGTGAGCAGAATACCAATGATGGAATCATCCTGATCATAAACTGGCACTTTAATTACATGCAGCCACTTCTGGCCTTCAGGACGATTGAAGGTGATTTCTTTGGACAGAGGCTGGCCGGTTATAACTATCTGCATATCTTCATGATAGTTCAGATCTGCCTGGTCTTCAGAAACAATCTCAAAGTCAGTCTTGCCAATGATCTCTTCTTCCTTGACATTGAAATAATCACAGAAAGCTCTGCTGGCAAATTTATATCTCAGGGCCTTATCCTGCAGGGTGATGAAGTCAGGAGTGACATTCATTATGGTCTTGAGCAGCCCCTGCTGACGGGCAATGGTTTTTTCCCGTTCTGTAAGCTCCTCAATATGTGTCTTGACCGTAATGGCCATAACATCAAAGGCTTCAGCCAGATCCTGCAGTTCGTCACCAAAATTTCTTTTGTAAACCTGACAATGCTGGCATGCTTCCATCTTGTGCGGATAGTCCTGACCATGGCAATTGGGACACAATGTGCCTGCAAGGTACCAGCAGCGCCTCTGTTTATCACCATAAGCCGGACACTCAGTTCGCTGACAGTCCATAATTTCCCAGCAGTTTTTATCTAATGAAAACCCAGCCTGCACATTAAGATTGCCCTTGACCACCTCTTCAGCTGATTCTCTCAGCCTGTTGAGACGATAGGTCACTGTGTGGGCAAACCAGAGAGCCAGCATGATGCCTGCCCCAACTACGCCCAGGGTGCTGAAAAAGCTGGTCATTCTCTGACGGTGAATCTGCATGTCCATTTCATGCCGGGACAACCCCAGTCTGACAGTTCCCAGCTCTCTTTCTCCCAGAGCAACTCTTGCTGAAAAATCGTAAATCAGACCCTCTTCAGTGGACAAAAGAAGTGGTGCTGTAGGTGCTGCCTCTCGTCCAATATCCAAAAGATCTGTGGGAAACCCCCCCGAAAAAGTATGGGACAATACATTATCGTTTATATCGATTAAAAATACATAAATAACATCATCATACTGGTTATGAACATTATCAATGAGATTTTTCATCTGCAGAAAATCCATGGCCAGGATAGGCTCAGCCATGCGAAAAGCCAGCCCTGAGGTCAGAGCCTGCCCTCTTTTTCGGCCTTCCTCCAGCAAAGCTTTGGACGACATGGATGATAAAATCAAACCAATGCCAAGACCGCAAAATACCAGCATCACTGCTACACCAAGAGTGATTTTGGTCCTGAATTTCAGGTTATGCAAAAACATGGGCATACTAATCAAGATCAAGGCCTACCTTTGTGCTGAGTTCACGCACAGGATCAAAATCGGAGTCATCTGAAGGAACAAATCCTATGAATCTTGCTGCATCCAGAATAGCTCTGTGCTCTGGTTCATGCTCATAGTCCAAGGCCAGCATGGCACCTCTGATCTGTTCAACCACTTCTTCGGGCAGCCTGGGGCTATAGGAGTAAACCCAGCCCGGGTACCACCTGGTATTATCAATGATTTGAATCTGATCAATGTCAATCTTGTCTTCTACAACACCAAGGGAACCTTCCCGAATTGACCCAACTTCATGAAGACCGGCGTACACCCCGAGGATGACGTTTTCCTGCCTGCCTCCTGCAAAAACCACCTCTCTAAAATCATCCAGGTTCAGGCCATGGTCAACAAAATGTCCCAATGGAAAGAGATAGCCCCCTGCGGATGATGGATCCACTGCCACCCAGCTTTTGTCCCGACAATCTTCTATTGTTTTAATTTCATGATTATCAGCTCTAGCGATAATCTGCCCCCGAAACTCAGCGCGCCCGTCTTCTTCAATGATCCTGGTCATGGCCTTGGCACCGAAACGATTGGCCAGCTTGACATAGATAAACGGATTGGAGAAGGAAATATCAATCTTTCCCTGTCCAAACATATTAATATGATCATCAAAAGTATCTGGAAAAACCTGCCTAATGGGCAGACCTGTCTTTTCAGAAAGATATTCCACAAGCCTGTGATGGCGCTGAAATGATTCTGTATGAGAATACTGGGGCAGATAAGCATAGGTAAGTGCAGGCATCTGGTGCCTGAAGGTTATTTCCTCTCGCTTGTCTAAGGAAACCTTAATGGCCTCTTCACTTTCACCGCAGGCAGAAAGGAGGAAGGCAAGCAGCAGCCATGTCAGGAATATAGTGATTAGCCTTATTGATTTTAGCATAGTGGTTTTAAAACTTTACTCTTTCTTACTTTCCAAACGGACATTTGGGATAAGTACAGGATTTACAAGCCAGACACAGCCCTCCATCAGCCATATGAGCAAGATCAAGGCGGGTGATTCTTATTCCAGCCAGCAGTCTTGGCAGGAGCAGGTCAAAGCTGGTGGTCTTGAAATATAATGCGCATGCCGGCACCCCTATCACAGGAGTTGATCCAATTCTGGTAAGCATTGTCATGGCACCCGGAAGAATGGGGGCCCCGTACAAAACATCAACAGCCCCTGCATCTTCTAAGCCTTTCCTGGTAACGTCATCAGGATCAACCGACAGCCCTGCTGTTGTTACCACAATCTCAGCCCCTGAACCGAGCAGGTCAAGGATAGATTTTTTTATTTGCTCCCGGTTATCCGGGCAAATAATTGTTCTGACTACCTTTGAACCAAGCTTTCCAACTTTATCGGTGATAATCGGTTCGAAGCGGTCCTTGATAATTCCTTCGTAAATCTCAGTTCCGGTAATGAGCAATCCAACGTTTCTGCTGGGAAGAGAAATCACGTCAAATAAAGGGCCACCTGCAAGCACCTGCATGGCTTTTTCATAGTTTGATCTTGCTATGTACAGTGGTATGGCCCTGGTACCTGCAATTACCGTATCCTTATTGACCATGAGATGGCCCTGTCTGCTGGCGCACATAACCTGTGGAACCAGGTTAAAGGCCAGAAGATTCTCCCTGTTGATTTTAAGCAGACCATCTCTTGATGCCTTGAGGTTGACCTTGCCCTCCCTCGGGGGAAGATCAAAGGTTACCCCGTCTCCGGCCATGGCTTCGGCAAAGCTTCTGGCCGCATCGTCTTCATGAACCCAGTCTTTTTCATCAGGCTTTTGATCTGTATAGATATTGTTTCTACCTACCTGCTGGAGCCTGCACATGTCACCAATATTAATTTCCTGGCCCCGCTTGATTACCGGACCTTTAAAACCAGCCTCTGGATTTATTCCGGTCATGTCATGAACTGCCTTGCTACCCACTGCTTTTTCCAAAGGAACATGCTCCAAATCCGGCTCAGGATGGCATTCTACTTGCTCAACATAGGGGCTGTCTCCATGACACCCCCGGCAGGCTGCTCCATCATTGCCAGGAAAAGGCTCTTTGCAGATTGGGCAGATTACAATACCTGACATTTTTTTTCTGCCCATCTGGTTCATATCCACCTGAACCGGCACTGCTGTGAACATTCCATGGCCTGCTTCCCTGATCTGGGACATAAGCAATTCAAAACTCTGTTCTTTTTTTGGCTTAAGTTTCAGAAGCCAGGCATGAATTTCCGGCCACTGCTTTAATTTTTCAACATCAATATAAACCCTGATTCCCTGTCCGGTATATTTATCATACAGAGTCAGGGCATAGCGACCCAAATTTACAATTTTGAGCCAGCCGTTGCCTATGGTGCATAAAGTAAGCAATTGTACTGCATCAGGTAGACACTTGGGAGTCTCTGCGATGGCATCAAAAATTGTTTCAGGTGGAAGATTATCCCGGCCCATATCGACCATCATCCCACCGATAATGATGCCTGGAGCCGGACTGCCGTGAAAATTTCTTACAACTTCAATAAAATCATCAAAATCATAGTTACCTATACGCATTATACTACCTTCTTACTGATTCAGGGCCATCCTGATTCTGCCAGAACCGTTCCGGCAGCCCCCTGTGTTTGTTAATGTCTTCCCACTTGATCATTTCCTCTTCACCCTCGTCAATGCCTACTCTTGGATCATTTTTGAAGAAATACAGATGTGGCTTGAGTCTTCCCCAAAAAATTCTACATAAAATATACATGGGAATAAGTACTGCTGCAAAACCTACTGTGTCACCTATCAGCGGGAGTGTTACGGCCATTTCAAACTCCAATCCTGAAAACCTGGTGGACATCCAGCCAAGGGCAAAGGGGACTGGCCATAAAAAGGCTGCCCCTTGAGTGATCATATTGAAAAAGTACTTTCCAAATGCTTCATTAGCTTCTTTGTTGCAAGCTCTGAAATTTTCCTTATCTTTGACAACAATGGCCTTGATGGAAAGATTATGCATTTTTACTGCCTGGGCTCGCAATTTATTCATGTATGACCTGTTGACCACAGCTGCTACCCGGAAAGTAAGCTCTCCGAGCAGAATGCACCATAGGCAGAGAATAAATGTGCCGAAATAAAAGCCAACAATGGGTATTTCAAAGGCCCTGAACGGGGCAATAAGCAGGGTGTCAAGCCATTCATAAAATTGAAGCCAGATTTCTTCGAACATGATCAAAATCCTCATCATAATGAAAACAATTGGGTCAGGTAACCAAATGGCATGCCATAGGAACGCGCCTTATTTATGCAGGAGCATAACCCCTTTGCGTTAAATAAGGCAAGGTGGAGTTGACTGCAGAAATAAAGACAGACAAAATGATAAAATAGCAGCATATGCTGTATCTTTGTTGGTCGCGAAACAAACTTACATAGTAATAGTTTAGCCTTTTTTAAGGAAAGCAGGGGACAGGCACTCTGGGCCCCACTTGAGGATCAACCGATGATTTAAACGTCTCACTTTTGAGACAAGTGGGGCCCAGAAGAGCCAGTCCCCGTGCCACATGCAAATGGCTAAACTATTACCTTACATACCAGTCTGGAGCGACTTGGCAGAACATCAATTGTCAAAAACTACCAACGCTGTCGTTGAAATTCTTTCTTAACCTAAATGATTCCAAATTAAAAGGGGCAACTTTACAATTAATTGTAGTTGCCCCTGATGAATGACTTCAGACCCTCAAAGGTCAGCAGGGCAGCCCTCGGCTTTTGGAGATGAAGCCCTGCAGCTATAGATAAGTGAACTTACTTCAATTACTCATAGACATTGCACCTAACCAAAAATAAGTCCGATGATATCTTTACCGATGAAGCCCCTCGCCATATAGTTCAGTCCAACATAAAAGGCCAATACAATAAATATCCTGGTCAACACCTTGTCAGGAATGTACTGAGAAGTCCTGGGGCCGATCATTGAGCCAATAAATATACCTATGAGCTGGGTTCCTATCAGTGGCCAGTGAACAATCACTCCCTGAAGCATATAACTGCCAATGCTGGTGATCATACCAATAAGAACTGCCATGGCTGATGTCCCTGCTGCGAGATACATGGGAAGGCCGGCTACACTGGTTAAGAATGGCACCAGAATAAAGCCGCCGCCAACACCGAGAAATGCTGCAATAGAAGCAATAATAAAACCACCGATGATTGGCAGTAAGGGGTTAAATGAAAACTCCACACCGTAAAAAGTAAAGCTTACCTGCCTGGCGCTATAGCTGATTACCTTAACACCGAGATCTGAGGTATCTACTGACTCTCCAGATCTTTTCTTTTTCATGGTGGCCTCAAAAGCCTGTGCTGCTTCTTTGGCCTTCTTTTTTCTTTTCTGGCCTGCCGGAGTTGTCTCATACAGCATCCAGCAGCCAAGAAGAAGAACAAACATGCCAAAATAACCAATATAAGCACTGAATGAGACTCTTCCTGCAGTTAATGTCGGTATAAGATAACTTCCAAGTATAGATCCAACGGCAAGAGCCAGACCAACTGGCCATACCAGTCGGCCCATCTTCCAATAGTTGAGAGTAGAGACCAGTGCAGAAAGGCCGCCCATAAACTGATTTGATACTCTTATGGAATCTGTAATAGTTCTGTTCAAGGTTGGCGAAGTATTTCTAAAACTGTCAGCATAGTTTCCAAGGCCATATATTGTAATATGACCTATTCCCGCCATTATGCCGCCAAATGCGCCAACTGTGGAGAAGATCCAGCCAACCCAGATGGCCCACAAAAAAGCAATGATCAAGTTTATCTGCGGACCACCAGGAATGCCAAGATATCCAGGTTCAGCATCAGGATTGATTTCACCCATTCCTGTACCCTTGGGTGCTTCATAAATCGCCTGCTGCAGAGAATCAGCTGAAGCTTGTGTTATAAAAACCCCGCCTACGGTGATAGCAAGAAAAAAGATGAGAATTAGAATAGAAGAAAAACGCATAACAAAACCTCCTTAAAATATAATGTTAATAATGGGATAAGGCTGTATCAAATTAGCTCTTTACTCTGAAATAATAGTTATTTCCTAACAGTTAAGCCCTTTGCGTGCAGCACAGGGAATTACTCTTCCGAAACCTGCCTACCTCAAAAAAACACTTATTAAATTATAGTATGTGCTCAAGTGGATCCCGGTGTGCTTGTTACTCAAGTCAGAATGAGCTAAATTGTAACTTAATTTGCATTTTTTTGGGCGTAAAAAAGGTCGGCTACTATGTAAACAGGGGAGTCATGCCTGAAATAATAACCGACCAATGAGATATGTTTTAAAGTGCAAACTTAATATATGGTTCAAAAAAAAACGAGACGTAGTCTCGTTCTGAGTAAGAGGGGTGGCATGTGATCAGCCACCCCTGGATTGTTTTGTAGTTATCAAATTAACGAGCTAATATTCATTAGCCTCCGGTGATAAGCTGTACAAGGTCTTTACCCAGAAAGCCTCTGGCCATGAAATTGAAACCAACATAGAAGGCAAGAACTATGAAGATTCTGGTCAGGACCTTGTCTGGAATGTACTGTGAAGTTCTGGGACCAATCATGGATCCAACAAAAACACCTACAAGCTGAGTTCCGATCAAAGGCCAGTGAACCAATACTCCAGCACCGAGATAGCTGAGAATACTGGTAATCATACCAATTAACACTGCCATGGCAGAAGTTCCAGCTGCGAGGTACATGGGCAGTCCTGCAACACTGGTCAGAAATGGAACAAGCATGAATCCGCCGCCAACACCGAGAAATGAAGCTATAGCTGCGATTATAAACCCACCTACTATTGGGAATATCGGGTTAAAGGAGAATTCAACTCCGTAAAACGTAAATGCAACTTTTTTAAGATTCATCTGCATTACTTTTACGCCGAGTTCTGATGTATCAACAGCTTCGCCTGCACGTTTTTTCTTCATGGTTGCTTCAAAGGCCTGTGCTGCTTCCTTGGCTTTTTTCTTTCTTTTCTGTCCGGCAGGAGTGGTTTCATAAAGCATGTAGAAACCAAGGCAGAGAACAAATATGCCGAAGTAGCCAACATACTCTCTGAATGAAATTCTACCTGCAGTGATAGTTGGTATCAGCCAGCTGCCGAGGATGGAGCCACCAGCCAGAAACAAACCAACCGGCCATACGAGACGGCCAAGCTTGGCATAATTTATAGTTGAAACCAGAGCACTGAACCCGACCATGAACTGGTTGGATACGCGTATTGAATCAGTCACAGACCTGTTCAGGGTTGGAGCTGTCTCACGAAAGCCTTGTGCATAGTTTCCAAGACCGTAAATGGTAATATGACCGATACCGGCCATGATTCCACCAAAGGCACCTACAGTGGAAAAAATCCAGCCTACCCAGATAGCCCAGAGAAAGGCTATGAATAGATTAATCTGAGGACCTCCTGGTATGCCAAGATATCCGGGTTCATCAGCAGAATTAATCTCTCCTGCTGCAATTCCCTGTTGAATACCTTCGGCAAGTCTGTCAGCCCAGCCCGGACCAGCAAGCGCAACCATCAGCAATGCAAACGCGGTTAAAGAAATCAGTAAAAGTTTTTTCGGCATGACTCCCCTCCTAAAGTGTTAAAGGTTAATTCCTTTCCTGTTCGGACAAAAGAATTTGAGTGGCGTAATCGAGTCTTGTCTGTGATGACGCTTCATTTGGCTTGATAAAAGATAATGCATGAGTAGTGCAACCGGTTACACAGGCAGGCTTTAGGCCTTCATCGACTCTGTCTCTGCAATAGTCACACTTGATTGCCCTGCCATTGACTTCATCCCACTGGGGAATTTTCCATGGGCAGGCCATGATACAGGCCTTACAGCCTACGCAAAGCTCCTGATTGACAAATACTATACCATCGTTCTCGCGCTTGGTCATGGCACCTGTAGGGCAGGCTGATACGCACCATGGGCTTTCACAGTGAAAACAGGGCATAAACAGGGTCAAATATCTGGGCTGGTCTTTTTTGGCTACCGGGCCTACAGATACAAGTTGGCCAAACTTTGCACCAGCCGGGACCTTATTTTTTGCCTTGCAATGCACTTCACAGGCTTTACAGCTAATGCATCTTTTTTGATCAATTTTAATGAAATAGTTACTCATGGTTACACCTCCTGATGGTACCTCTATTTAAGATTTAGATCCTTATAATTAAGCTGAGCTCACAAGCTGATAAAAAATGGTATAAAAAACTTATATATATTCTTGATTCAAATCATAATCGATTCAATCACAGTCATTGCAGGTTTAATATTAAAAAAACAACACATTACTGGCGCGCATGAGCATATCAAATATGCTTTGTGGTAACACACCAAGATAGATCACCCCTGCTGCCAGAACAACTGCCACTGATGTTCCGGTAAGGGATACATTGATCTTTGTTGGAACTACCTGGTCAAGAGTATATGCATGTCTGACAAGGTTAAGGTAGTAAAAGATTGCCAGAGCAGTATTAATTACGGCTACAATTACAAGCCAGTGATAACCTTCCCCCCAGGCTGAGTTAAGCAGAAAGAGCTTTCCAGTAAATCCGGCTGTAGGCGGCAGGCCCACTAATGCAAAAGCAGCTACAGCAAGCACAAAGGCCAGGACCGGAGCTGTGCTGTAAAGACCACGGAGATCATTAATATATATATTTCTACCATTATCTGACAGCCTGGTTATTACCCAGAAAATCGTAAGATTCATTACAACGTACACCAGTGCGTAGTATGAAGCAGCTGCAAGGCCATAACTGCCGCCTGCTACCAAACCCATTACAATAAATCCTGCATGAGCAACACTTGAGTAGGCAAGCAGCCTTTTGACATCGCGCTGTACCAGAGCAAAGAGATTACCAATGGTCATGGATAATGCTGCAAAAATAGCGAGTATAGTCTTTACCTCTACTCCTGGTGCCAGTGCCATCAATCTTACAAGTATAACAATTGCCCCGATTTTGGGTAATGTAGCTGCAAATGCAGCTGTCTCATTGCTTGCGCCTTGATATACATCCGGTGCCCAGAAATGGAATGGAAACAGTGCAAGCTTATAGATGAAAGCCATGAAAAACATGCCCAGACCAATAAGAGCCATGGGATTATCAGCAAAAGACCAGCTCATGGTGGCAAGTTCGTGGATGTATGTAGTGTGCTGCCCTGCTATTATGTATGAAATTCCAAAAAGACCAATGGCAGTTGCCACAGCACCAAAGAGAGCATATTTGATTGTTCCTTCAACAGCACGAGGATCATTGTTCCTGAGCGGAAGAAGTATGTACAGACTGTAAGAGGCAAGCTCAAGCGAGATGTAGATGGTAAAGAGCTCGATAGTGCTTGATAAAAGCAGCAACCCGAAACTGCTCATGAACATAAAGAAAAAATAATCAGCTCTGTTTGCTTTGCCGAGAGACTGATTTCGAATGGCATTAGCACTGCAGATAGCTAAGCCCAGAAATACAAGTGCTTTGAAAAACTGTGATAAATTATCAATTTGATAGGATTCATAGAACATCAGCTCTGGGGCAGTGGGAGAAAAAGCTGCCAGTATTGCTCCAAGCAGGGCACCAAAAGGCACCCAATGGGTTATGTTCTTTAACTTTTCACTGATGCTTTGCACAAAAAGAACAGCAAGCAGTGCAACCATGTACAGTTCAGGGATTATCAGTAGTGGATTGAAGTTAAGCAAGGCTTTTCTCCTTTTATCCTTCCAGCCGGACTTGCAGGCTGTTGTTTAATTCAGTTCCTTGGTATTTGACTCAGTATTATTAGCAACTTCCATTGTACGCAGTTCTGGAGAGTATAATATCTCCGTTTCCGTATAAGATAATTTAGATGATATTGAAGGAATTTCATTACAGATATTGGCGTGTTCTGAAATGTGACGTTCACGTTCAAAATTATCTAATAGATTTTCAATGGATGGTCCCATAATATTTAATGCCCTTCCGGGAGCAAGACCAAGATAAAATACCAGCAAGAGTAAGGGCAATAGATAAACCCATTCACGCGTGTTTATGTCTTTCCAGTTAGAAGCATTGCTGGGTGACCCCCACCCGACTGATAAAAGCAGTCGCATCAGGTATGCCAGGCCAAGTAGCAGGCCGATAATAAATAGAACACCAAGAAAGTAGCTGGCCTCGAAAACTCCAATAAGTACTAATAGCTTGCTGAAAAAACCATTGGTTCCCGGGAACCCAAAAGCTGCCAGTGAAAACAGGAGCAGAAATCCGGTATAAATAGGCAAGTGTTTGCTCAACCCCATATTATCAGCTATCTCTCTGCTGTGACTTCGTTCATAAAGAAGCCCCACAAGCATAAACATGGCTCCAGTTATTATGCCATGATTTACCATGTGCATGATGGCACCTTCGACTCCTCGAAAGGCAAATACAAATATGCCGAGAGTGACGAATCCCATATGCGCTACTGAAGAATATGCTATCAGCTTTTTCATATCCTGTTGTCCTATGGCTACAAAGGATCCATAGATTACTGAAATGATAGCCAGTGTAATCATCAGCGGTGCAAAGAAATCGCTTGCAGCAGGTGTTATAGGCATGCAGAAGCGCAAGAAGCCATAAGTGCCCATTTTTAGCAATATGGACGCAAGAAGAACACTGCCTGCTGTAGGTGCCTCAACGTGTGCAGCAGGAAGCCACGTATGAAATGGAAACATGGGCACCTTAATGGCGAACGCGAGAGCCATGGCTAGAAATGCCCACATCTGAAACCTGAATCCATACTCATGCTGCATAAGTTCCGGTATGGAAAAGGTGCCTGTATGTATAAAAAAAGCTACAATGGCAGCCAGGAAAAGTGTACTGCCTGCTAAGGTATAAATAAAAAACTTTAGTGAAGCATAGCGTTTGTTGGGTCCGCCCCAGACAGCTATCATCAGATACATTGGTACAAGCATTGCTTCCCAGAATATGTAAAATAATACAAAATCCAGGGCACTGAATATTCCAACACAGGCCGTAGTCATCAGCAACAGGCAGAAATGAAACTCCTTGACCCTCTTACCGATATAACTCCAGGAACATAAAACGCACAAAGGCAAGAGTATAACGGTAAGCAGAATCATTAGAATACTGATACCATCAATGCCCAGGTAATAATTTATGTTCCAGGCCTCTATCCAGACATGCTTTTCCACAAACTGAAATTCAGCAGTGGTAAGGTTAAAGCCCAGCAAGGGCAGCATAAGTACACATTCAATTAAGCCCACAACAAGTGTAAAGACCCTGATGTTTTTATCTCCGCGGATAAAAAAGAGCACCACCGCCGCGATTAGTGGGAAGAAGATCAGGGCGCTGAGCACTGGAAAGTCTGTGTTAAGCATAGTCAGCTACTCCGGCAAACGGTTTATAAAAGTTATGTGCATATATACAATGATGGTTAAGGTTCATGATTGTTTTTAAATAATCATGAGCCAGATCACTCCGCCGATCACAAGGGCCATAATTACTGCCAGGGCCAGATATTCCTGTATCTTTCCAGCTTGAATCCTTGACAGGATTCCACCTGTTTCCTGTACTTTGTAGGCCGTACCATCAACAACCCCATCAATGGCTTTTTGATCAAACCAGTTGGATATTTTGGCCAGTCCGAAAACTGCCTGGGGTATACGTTTGTTAATGGCTGAGTCAGCTGCTACTTCTATCTTGTCAGCAACAGCTCTGGCTGAATTCATGACTCCACGAACGAAAAACCAGTTGTAAAAGTTGTTAATATACCACCTGTTCCAGAGAAAGATGTGGACTAATTGAACAGCTTTAGAGTTTTCATATATCTTATTTACGTCCCATTTTCTGGATACATAGAACATGTAGGCTGGAATAACACCGAGAAGTACTCCCCCAATGGAAAATGCGACAATCACAATTTTGGGATACAAAGGATCAAAGGATTGAACTGCAAGTCCCAAATCATTGACAAGTTGAATCGTAAAGAGGTCGTACAAGGCATATTCAGCTTTCATGCCTAACAGTCCGAAGGTAACAATACCCACAGCGAGAGCACCACAGGCAAATGTTTGAGGAAAGTATCCTTCATGGACATGATGATGAGGTTTGGAAAGTTCTTTTTTGACATGATCACTGGTCTGGCCATGAAAAATCATGCCAAAATAGCGGGTAGAGTAGAAAGCAGTAAACACAACTGTTACTACTACTATTGCGAACAGGGAATAATGCTGTGACTCAAGTGTTGCGAACAGAACAGCTTCCTTGCTCCAAAATCCAGGCAGAGGAGGTACACCAATAAGAGATAGTGTGCCTAATCCCATGAACAACCAGGTATAAGGCATATATTTTTTTAAGCTTCCCATATCATTTATATAAATAGAATGAGCAGCATGAATAACTGTTCCAGCACAAAGAAAGAGGCAAGCCTTGAACATGGCATGACTCATAAGATGAAATGTGCCTGCCATATAGCCTTTAACCAGAAGTTCCTGACTGAAACCTGACACTCCCATAGCCAGCATCATGAAGCCAATCTGACTTACGGTGGAGTAAGCCAGGACCTTCTTAAGCTCAAGAGCTACAAGCCCCTGACTGGCTGCAAGAAAAGCTGTAATAGCACCTATCCAGGCAACAATTAAGAAAAAGTACATTGCTTCTTCCACGCCTGCAGACCAGTATGCGTAATAAAAAATCGGAATAAACCGAGCAATAAGAAAAACTCCACTCTTAACCATAGTCGCTGCGTGGATAAGAGCTGATACTGGACCCGGCCCTGACATAGCTTCAGGGAGCCATTCATGCAGGGGGAACTGGGCTGACTTACCTACCGGGCCGGCAATAAGAAGAATGCTGACCAGAATGATCATCCATGGATTGGCTGCCATGAGAGGAACCCATTCCGGTGCTGTGTGGTAAAGTTCAAGAATGTTAAATGTTTTGGCATAAAAATATATTATCAAAATACCACCCAGCATCAGCATGTCCCCGACACTGGTCACTATAAAAGCCTTGACACCGCAGGCTGAGGGTTTGTCAAAAGAAAAAGGAGCAGGCCCGCCGATCCAGTATTTTTCATCATCGCGATAATAATAACCAATGAGCCCGTAACTGCAGAGTCCTACAAGCTTCCAGCCTATAAATATGATAATCAGATTGTTAGCAAGAACGAGCAGCAGCATACTTCCGATAAATGCATTCATCAGCATCCAGAAGCGCATGATATCTGGATCACCTTTCATATAACCTAAACAATAGATCATAATGAAAAAACTGATCACTGCCACTACATTGGCAACTATTATACTAAGTGGGTCCAGCAGTACTCCAAAAGTAATGTGAACGGGAGTGCTGAGCCATATATATTTAGACTCCAGAGGAAGAACTTCTGCAGAAAAAAGGAGCGGAAGCATCATCACTGCTGTTACTGCCGTAAGGAATGAAAAGAATACCGCACCATAGCTCATCACATCTGTATTGATGCGGGCTAGAAATGGAGTGATAATCACGCCTATCAGAGGCCAGATCAGGCATAACCACGCGAGTTGTATATCCATCTTTAATCCACCTTGAGTTAAATAATTTTTGTTTTCAGGTCCTGCTACGCTACTGCGGCCGGATTACATGTTGCCCAGTGCTCCGCTGATGACCGGCTCAAACAAGTCCATGACCAGCGAAGGATAAAGACCTAAAAATGCTGATACGAGTACGATGATTATTAAGGGTGCAGCCATAATCCATGGAGGATCTTTTATATGATCATCCTGAGCAAGTTTTTCAGGTATGGGCCCGAAGAAAATTACCCTGGTGAAGTGTACGGCATATGTTATGGACAGCAATATTGCCAGCAGCCCTATGATACCAAGTATTAGACCGAAATTGTCTCCTCTCTCAAATATACCGGCAAACATTACAACTTCTGCAGCAAAACTGCTGAATGGCGGTATTCCTGCCAGCATCATGCCGCCGGATAGAAAAAGCAAAGCAGTTATTGGCATCTTTGTGGCCAGGCCGCCAAGCTTTTTAATGTTTCTTATATGAGTAGTATAGACCACAAGGCCACAGGCAGAAAAGAAAACAGTCTTGCCCATGATATGACTCATAAAGAAAAACAGTCCACCCTCAATGCTGGCTGCAGTCAATGCACCTATGCCCAGCATGGAGTAAGCACTCTGGCTGATGGTCGAGCAGGCTGGAATCCTTTTCATGTCTGTCTGTGCCAGGGTAAGCAGTGATCCGTAAATCATGGTTATGACTGAAAAAATCATAATTGGCGGACCAAAAACCTGGAAGTCATCCCACAGGGGCAACACAAGCATACGGACTATAATGTAAGCGGCAATATTAGCGTAAACTGCCAGTAATCCTGCTATACATGTAGGATGTTCAGCATGTACCCAGGGCATCCATACGTGCAGAGGTACAATGGCTAATTTGGCAAAGAAGCCTATGAGCACAAGAAGAATTACCCAGAATGCGAGAGGATCGCCGGAAAGAAGGTGAATTTGATCCATTTGAAATGAACCAACCTGAGCATAAATTATAACTACTCCACCAAGGAAGAATAGCGCTGAAAAGACACCCCAGATAAAGCACATTACTGCAACTTTCACCCTGTCCTGATAACCAAAGTAAGCCATCAGAAAAAATAGGAAAAGGGTGAGCACTTCGAGAAAGAAGTACATAAGAACTAGATCACTGGCGAAACTGACTCCCATAAAACCTACTGGAAATGGAAGCAAAAGATAGAAAAAAGAAGTAAAGTAATTTACCTGCTCTTTTTCACTCAAGTGAGAGTACAGAATCTCTATCCTGTGATCAATGTATTTTATGGAATATGTGCATAAGGCCAGACACAGCAGATTACATATCAGTGCTATGGCTATGCTCAATCCGTCAGCTAACAGGTTAATGCTGATATCAGGATTTGTGAGAATCTGATAGGTCTCCTGGATGGGATCACCTCTGTAGATTTCCATCAGGGCTGTAATAAGCAGAAATGTGGTGTAGACCAGACCTGTAACAGCCACCCACCCTGCTTTTCTTCCCAGCTGGTATCTGAACAGCAGGATGACCAGGGCGACCAAAGCTGGAACAATGATTGTCTGAAGAAGAATAGAAGGCATCATTTCATTTAATCCTTATAGGGCTA
Organism: Desulfonatronovibrio magnus; assembly: GCF_000934755.1. Lineage (NCBI taxonomy): Bacteria > Pseudomonadati > Thermodesulfobacteriota > Desulfovibrionia > Desulfovibrionales > Desulfonatronovibrionaceae > Desulfonatronovibrio > Desulfonatronovibrio magnus. The sequence goes on along the minus strand of NZ_KN882177.1, from coordinate 56,224 downwards.
AAGGAGGTTCAATATCTCCATTACCATTCCCAGGTTGTTACTATCCTCGCATAGTGGTTAGTTTTGCAGCCTCAACGCTCTTGAATCTTTTTGAGACGACCAGAAGTATCGCCAGAAGAAGAGTAGCTTCTGCAGCTGCTATTCCCATTACCAGTAATGTACCTATCTGACCAATTTCATTAGGAGTAGGCGTAAGCTGTGCTGAAGCCATAATGCTGAGGCCCGCTCCATTAAGCATTAGTTCTATGCCAAGGATCATTCCTACCAGGGTCCTTCTGTACATGACCCCAAACAAGCCTATACATAAAAGAAACAAGGCAATTAATTGATACATAGTCATGGGGCTCATCTTTGTTTCCTCCTTTCAAATCCAAGTATTACTGCTCCGGCCATGGCAATGGTAAGAAGCAGAGAAATAAGCTCGAAAGGCAGGATGTAAGGTTCGAGCAGGAATTGACCAAGGGCTTTGATCTCCGTTTCTTCCGGAGTGAAAATAGAAGGTGGGGCTGTTCTGATAACTGCCATGCCGAGAAAAACTGCCGGTGCCAAAGCACCCATAATGGCGTATATAAATGTTTTTGCACTTCTGGGCTTTGCCTCATCACCACCTGACCAGGCCTGGGTGAGCATGATGGCAAAAAATATCAGAACACTTACAGCTCCGACGTATATAAGTATCTGCATCAGTCCAATAAAGGGCGCAGCCATCAGGAAATAGAGACCGGCTACTCCAAACAGGGTCATGATCAGCCCGAGAAGCGCACGAACCAGGCTCTCAGCCAGAACGGTCATAAACCCGCCGACTAATATGAACCCAATATGGCCGAACAGGACAATGTAGGCTAAGTTTTCCATTTATTTCTCCTTTTTTTGGGCCTGGTAACGTAACCTGGCCAGAAGATCGTACTCAAATTCCTGTCTGCTGTAGCCAGCCAGGTAGACATCGCTGGAAAACTTCAGCGCACCTGACGGGCAGTTTTGCACACATAATCCACACAAACTGCAATAGTTGTAGTCAAGGTAAAAATATTCCGGCTCCCTGACCATCTCCTCAGGATGCGCAACCTTTTTCTTAAGCTCTATAGGCATATTCACCATATCAGGATGAGGCGGAAGTATTTCCTGCGCCTTGGCCCCCTGCTGCCTGGCTCTCAGATCAATACAACTTGAAGGGCAAAGCTGGTAGCAGGTTCCACAGGCTATGCATTTGGACTCATAAGGGTCTTCTTCCTTTGCTACCAGATCTATATGTCCTCTGTATCCTTCCAGCGACTCAACTGTCTGCCTTGGATAATGGACTGTGACCTGGGGCTGAAAGAAATTTTTACCAGTAATTTTCAGCCCTACGAGCATGCTCCAGACACCCGTAACGGCTTCTCGCAATTCTTTAATCATATCGCAACCACCAGAGCTGTAATTAGAAGGTTGATAACTGTCAGAGGTATGAGCCATTTCCAGCACAGGTTCAATAGCTGGTCAAAGCGTACCCTTGGGTATGTCCATCTGAACCACATCATTACCAGAAGAAGCAGATATACCTTGGTCAGGAACCACCACCAGCCTGAAACCAGAGGTCCGTTCCATCCGCCGAGAAACAGCACTGTTGCAACGCTGCAGGCTATGATCATATAGGCATATTCAGCCAGGAAGAACACTCCGAAGCCCATGCCTGAGTATTCAGTATGAAATCCTGCAGTAAGCTCACTTTCTGCTTCAGGCAGATCAAACGGTGCTCTGTTGGTTTCAGCCAGGGCACAAATAAAGAATATCACAAAAGCCAGAGGCTGAGTTGCAACGTGCCACTGCCAGGGCCATGAACCCTGACCCATTGATATCTCATACAGATTGAATGTTCCTGTCATGAATATAATTGGAAGAACTGAAAGCAGAAGCGGAATTTCGTAAGCGACAGACTGGGATATATCCCTTGCTGCGCCAAGCAGTGCGTATTTGTTTTGAGAAGCCCATCCCGCAAGGCACAGGGCCAGAACGTTGATTCCTGTAAAGGCCAGGATCAGAATAAGGCCCACATTCATATCCTTAAATATTGTAACATGCGGACCAAAAGGAACCGCCAGAAAACAGACCAGAACAGGAGCTATGGATATTATGGGCGCAAGCCAGTATAGAAATGCATCTGCTCCTTTGGGGGTGAACATCTGCTTGCCCACAAGCTTGAGACCATCAGCCAGAGGCTGTAGTAAGCCGTAAGGTCCGACTTCGTATGGGCCTGGCCTCCTCTGGATAAAGCCAGCCACTTTTCTTTCAAGGTAAACAAGCACAAGGCCGTTAAGACCGATAAAGGCCATAACTGCGGCCAGCCCTACCCCAATAGCAATCAATTGAGTTGGTATGGTTTCAATCATCTGTCAATCTCCGGGATAACTAAGTCTAAGCTGCCAAGTATGGAAACCGCGTCCGATAGCAGAGTCCCGGCAGATACATCCGCAAAAAGACTCAGGTTGGAAAAACTCGGAGCGCGAAGTTTCAGACGATATGGGGATTCACCACCGTGGCTAATTAGATGCATGCCCACCTTGCCTCTTCCGCTTTCTACTGCGAAATAGACATCTCCCTTGGGTGGGCAAGGCCTTCGTGGTGCTAAGGGATTGATGTGAGGACCGGATGGAAGAGAATCAAGAGCCTGCAGAATAATCTTTATGCTTTGCTCGATTTCATCCATGCGCACAAGATAACGGCTGAGAGCATCCTGATCATGGTAGGTCGGAACTTTGTAGTCAAATTTGTGGTAAACAGAGTATGGCTCGGCACGGCGCACATCATACTCTACCCCTGAACCTCTGAGCACAGGACCTGTTGCTCCGTATTTACGAAGTGTGTCTACATCTATTTCTCCAATGCCTTCAACGCGTTTAAGCAGAATGATATTACCTGTAACCAGATCCTTAAAAAGCTTCAGACGCTCTTCCATGCTGTGACAGAACTCGCGAACGTCAGCTACAAATTTATCATCTATATCAGCGCTGACTCCTCCAAAACGATAATAACAGTATGTCAGTCTGGCACCGGTTACTCTCTGCAGTATGTCCATGACCCTTTCGCGATCGGCAAAGGCGTACATTATGGGAGTAAAAGCACCAAGATCAAGAAGGTAAGCACCCCACCAGAGAAGGTGAGAGTTGATACGGTTCAGCTCGCATGTGATAACCCTGATGTATTCAGCCCGTTCAGGTACCTCAATGCCCATAAGCTTTTCTACTGCTCCAACGTATGCCCAATTCCATGCAAGGGCGTGAAGATAGTCGGCCCGGCCCGTATTGGGCAGAAACTGAGCATAAGTTCTGACCTCTGCCATTTTTTCGTGCATGCGGTGAATATAACCCAGCACCGGCTCTGCCCTGACTATGTACTCACCATCGATTTCAAGCAGAACCCTCAACACCCCGTGTGTAGATGGGTGCTGCGGGCCCATGTTTAAAATCAGTGTGTCATCGCGCTGGGTAGGCTGAAACTTGCGCGCGTAAAAATCGCCGCTTGTGTCTAATCTCAGATCCAGATTCATTGATGTATCCTATTGTGCAATGTTTAGCTTTAGTTAATGGCCTCTGCAAACTCTTTGCTATCGGGACTGACTGTGCTCCCCGTCAAGCCGGGATAAAGCTGATATATATCCTTGCGTTTGCCTTCTTCCTTGATCAGGGGAGGGGGTCCATCGTGTTCCGGGTCCAGGAGAAGAGGGATTAGATTGGGGTGTTTGACAAAATTGATGCCAAAAAAATCATAACACTCTCTTTCATGCCAGTCTGCTCCGGGATAAATAGAAGATACAGAAGGAACGTCCGGCTTATCACGATCAACAATAGCTCTTAGACAAACCCTGCCTTTTTTCTCAAAATGAGCAAAGTGATATACCACCATAAAGCCTTCTTTCATATCAAGACATGAAACATCCTCTATAAAGTATCCTGCTTCATCAACCTTTTGCGCAGCCTTGAGTATGTCCTGAACGTTCACCAGCATGTCAGCAGTGTAGCCGGTCTTGCTCTGATCAGCCAGCAGACTGCATGCTTCCTTAATGCTTTTAGAAACCTGACTGCTCATTATTCAACTCCTTTGGGCATCGGCCACCAGCGTTTGTTGGTGATTTTTTTCTGAAGCTGAAACAAGCCTTCGAGAAGACCTTCAGGCCTTGGAGGACAACCGGGAACATAAACATCAACAGGAACAAGCTTGTCAATGCCTTCAACTATGCCATACTGATCCTTGTAACGAAAAGGGCCACCCGAAATAGCACAATTTCCCATGGCAATAACCCATTTTGGTCCCGGCATCTGCTCGTAAAGCCTGACTACCATGGGTGCCATTTTCTTAGATACGGTACCCGCAACAATCATAAGGTCAGACTGACGCGGAGAGGGCCTGAAAACTTCAGCTCCAAACCTGGCAACATCAAACCTGGCCATACCAATGGCCATCATTTCAATGGCACAGCATGCAAGACCAAAGGTCATGGGCCACAAGGCCATGGATCTGCACAGATCCACGTATTTTTGCACCAGCGTCATATTAATTATGGGCTGGTCGATTTGGGTATCAGCCTCTTTCAGGCTTAAAACTTGATTCTCTTGGGCCATGTAAAGACTCCTTTTTTCCAGAAGTAAATCACCGAAGCGAAAAGAATTACAATAAATATGCAAAGCTTGACAAAGGGCACGATTCCCTGACTGTCAGCATAGTAGGTAGCTACCGGAAACAGGTACAGAACATCCACATCAAAAGCCAGAAACAGCAATGCGTAAAAATAGTAATTGATTCCGAACTTAACCCATGCCGAGCCATAGGGAGACATTCCACACTCATATGGCATCCTTAATTCTTCAGATTGAACCCTTGGAGCAACGAGCATGGACAACAGGAAAGGGGCTACAGCAAAAATTATCCCATGGATAAAGAAAAGTATTATCGCAAAATGCAGCCAGGTTACACTCATAACAGTTCACTTCCTTAAAAAGTTAAGTTAAAAAAGCAAAACAGCAGGTTAAATAAAACAAAGTGGACTATAAACCCTAATCGCTTGTTTATGTCAAGGAAAAAAATGCTTGTTTTTTTTTTCCCAATTTATTTTTTTACTTGTCATAAATTTTAAGCTCTGGTAACAGGCAAAAAAAATCGGGAGGACTTTTATGACTAAGAATAGTGTTTACAGTGTTTGTGGAATGTGTACAGTCAGGTGCCCCATCCAGGTCGATCTGGAAGGAGATGATCTCAAATTCATCCAGGGCAACCCCCATTCACCTCTGAAAGGTGCACTGTGTGCCAGAGGGGCTGCAGGCCCAGGCTTGCTTAAAGATTCCGACAGAATCAGGCAACCGCTGATCAGAGAGGGAGAACGCGGAGAAGGCAAGTGGCGTAAAGCCACATGGGATGAAGCTTTTGAATATGTAGCAGACAAGCTTCAAGGCATCATCAAGGAGCATGGTGCCAACTCTGTTTTATGGTCTGACCGCTCAGGTCCCTTTGCTGATCTGCATAAAGCATTTGTCAAGGGAATCGGGTCAGTCAACTATTGCAATCACGATGTAACCTGTGGCCGAAATGTGCATCATGCAGCCAAGTCTTTGACAGGATTTGGAAGAAAGGGAACAGTCTACGATTACAAAAATGCAAAGCATATTATTCTGCAAACCAGAAATATCTTTGAAGCCATTAATGTAAGTGAAGTCAATTCAGTTCTTGACGGCATGGCTGCTGGAGCAAAACTGACAGTCATTGATATCAGAGCTTCCATTACAGCAGGAAAGGCTGACAACTATTTCCAGATAAGACCTGGCACTGATTATGCTTTTAACCTGGCAGTCATTCACGAGCTCATTGAGAAAAAACTGTACGATACAAAATATGTACAGAAATATTTTGATGGTTTCGACAAGCTGAAAGTTTTTATCAGTGATTACTCACCTGAGTGGGCTGAAGAAAAAACAGGGGTCAAAGCCGCTGATCTGCGTGCCTTTGTGGCTGAACTGGCCAAGGCCAAGCCCCAGGTCATCTGGCACGCCGGCTGGATGGCAGCCAGATATGATGATTCATTTTATGTAGCCCGCTCTGCATACATCATCAACGGCCTCCTTGGCAGCTTCGGCACCAAAGGTGGTCTACCCATTCTGGCCAAACCCGGTGATTGCGGCCGTAAAGGTCTGAACTCTCTGGCAGGTCTCTTTCCCAAACCTGAAGGCAAAAGAGCTGATGGAGTAGGTTGGAAATATCCTCATCTTGATGCCGGCCCCGGACTGCTCAACCTTGCTTTCAAAGCCATTGAAACCGCTGATCCATACCCGGTTAAAGCATATATTGTTCATCGTCATGATCCCATGATGGCTTTGCCTGATCCTGATGCCATGAAAAAGATTTTTGAAAAACTTGATCTCATGGTAGCCATTACTTTTTCATGGTCCACCACCGCCTGGAACTCAGATGTTGTTCTTCCCATGTCTCCTTACTTAGAAAGAGAAAGTATCATGGCCTGTAAAAATGGGTTAAAGCCCCATTTCTTTGTCCGAAAACGCGCTATGGAGCCCTCCCTTGACACTAAGGCCGACTGGGAAATTCTATGTGGCATTGCCAAAAAAATGGGTATTGAAAAACTGGCTTTTGATTCAATTGAAGATATCTGGAAGTTTCAGCTTGAAGGTACCGGGGTAAACATAGAAGACCTGGATGCTACAGGAATAGTCAGCCTGACTGACAAACCTGTTTACTTTGATCGTGATAACCTGAAATTCAACACACCGTCAGGTAAGATTGAAATTATCTCCTCCAAATGGGAAGAAGTTGGTGAGCCATCCCTTAAACCTTATGAAGACAAACCTGCTCCTGAACAGGGCAAATTCAGAATAGCCTTTGGCAGGTGCGGAGTCCATACTCAGGGGCATACCATGAACAACCCCATCCTGCACGAACAGATGCCTGAAAATGTAATCTGGATCAACAAGGATAAAGCCGCAGAGATGGGCATTGGTAATGGAGATCTGGTCAAAGTATCTGGAAACAATGGATACTCAGCCCAGACCAGAGCCTTTGTAACTGAATTCATCCATCCTGAAGCTGCCTTTATGGTGCATGGTTTCAACAGCGGCGTTCCCGCAGAAACCAGAGGCCGTGACAAGGGAGTTGCCGATCACAGACTTATGGTAGGCGGCCTTGAAAAGTGGAGCAAGGCAGGTGGCGGGCTGTCTTTGCAGGAACATTTCATCACTATTGAAAAAGCCTGAACCCTTAATAGATCTTAAGTTCGATAAATAAAAAAGCCGGTCATCCATTATACATGGTGACCGGCTTTTTTTAAGGCTGAAGGCTGAAGGCTGAAGGCTGAAGGCTGAAGGCTGAAGGCTGAAGGCTGAAGGCTGAAGGCTGAAGAAGCAGAACTTTGGATTATTACTCTTGTCAAGTACAATAATTATCTATTTTAACTAATAATCATACTTCCAGAAAAGCATCACTCCTCCCTCACTGTCTGAATCAACATTACTTTCTAAGCTGAATCTCGGGCTGAGCTCAATTTGCACTGCAACTTCATCTCCCCCAGGCGAAGTTCCTTTTTTTACTTCCACATATACCCTTTCATGAACATACTTGCCCATGCCAAACTGGGTATGGCCTTCTTCATCCCGGGTAACATCTATATCATCTACGCCGATAAATGACCTGACCTGATCCATGACACCAGGTCCTGAACTGCCCATGGCCAGGGTTCTGGCTGAATCAGCCAGTGCTACTGCCTGAAAAGGCGTCAGGGTAGAAAGATCACGGCCAAATAGAATCCAAGCCAGAATTTCATCTTCAGGCATAGGCGGATCCGAAGAAAAAACTATCTCCGGATCAAGTGCAGGACCATATACATGCACGTGAATCATCTTATCTCTTTGACGCAGATACGCCTCAATATCAACACCGGGATCAGGCGGATAGGATCCGTCCAGATGAATAATGGAATCACGTTCAAGGTCAAATCTTCGATCCAGAAGCAGCAGTCTGCCCCGCTGCACCTGCAGTTCTCCACGAATCTCCGGAGCTTCAGCTTTTCCCGTAATGGTCAGTCCACCACCCCATTCAGAGTCAAGCCCGCGTCCTCTGACAAAAACTCTGGATGGAAATTCAAGAGCAATATCTAAAGTGACAGGAAACTCCGCGCCAGGCCGGGTGGTGATTGTTTCTTCCCGGGCCTGAGGATGATTGATTTCCGTGACCACATGAAGATCCACTACTCCAGGAGGAGAAGGACCTGGCAAATTTATCTCAATACCGTCAAACACAATTTTCCCAGATACATCAGCCTGTGACTTGCCACCTGTCAAGGCAAGGTCTCCGTCATCAATATTGACAACTGCAAGCCTTTGATTCAGGAGTCTGAAATCCTGCATATCCACGCTGAAAGACCAGGGCATTTCCCCTGACGGGTGAAAGTCAAGACTGCCTGATCCCATAATTTTACCTGATATTCCATCAGTTGCTGTCAGTGACTCAATCTGTAGAGAAGTACCATCCAGAAACGCATCCAGAGTAATATCTGCCAGCAGCAACCCGGCATCAAGATGCTCAAAAAATGAATCTTCAAGACGCAGATGACCTTTAATATCGGGCTCGGTTACTGATCCTGCAATCTTCAGATCAGACAGAAGAAAGCCGGACAAAGTCTGATCCGGAGGTAAAAATATCAGAGCCAGTTTCACCAGATCAAGCTTGGAGTCCACACTGCCGTTAAGGGGGAGTGGATCAGGCATATCAAGAGCAAAAGGCTCTAAGGAGAGATGCATGGGAATATCCACATGGACTGCAAGCATTTCCTTGTCTTCGTCCATAAGCCTGGCCTGCATGTCCAGATCACCTTCTTGCATGCGTATATTAGAGGTCATGGTCAAAGTGAAGGGAACCTCCATATTGGCTGCAGCTGGAGCCAGATTGCTCAGCAGTAATTCCAGGCTGGCCACAGGGCTTTCGGGTGGTCCGGTAAGCTGCAAGTCAAGGTTTATTTCGCCAAGCATGAAATGAACAGCGTCTAAAGGAAGCTCTGACAGCTGTAATCCCTTGAGGCTGATATTGGAATTTATACCCTGGGGCCTGAATTCAAGATCAAGATCAGCTACACCTGATCCAAACCTCAATTGGGTTGGTTCCAGGGTAATATTGTCGTCAGCAAAGGAAAGCTTTAAAGGAGACTCCAGCAACAGTGGCTCGTGGGCAAAACGGCCGTCAAGTTTAGAGAGTTCCAGGTTATGCATTGACTGCCCGGGACTGGAGTACTGTCCTTCCAGCTGAACATCAAATGGGTGAGCTGCATAGCCTGAAGCATCAGCTGCAAAGCTAACTTGTTCAAGGTGGCCTGACAGATTAAGGGCCAGGCTGTCCAGAGATGCCTGGGGCGAGGTAAAACCCTGCAGATCCAGTTCTGATTCCACAGTAAGAGCAGAAAAAATGTCTTCAATTGTGCCGGATGTCGTTACCGTATCCAGTGAAAATTCAGCAAAACGGATTTCTTCACCGCTTAGATAGAAATGAACGTTCTGATTGTCATTGGCCGGGATCAGCTGAATCCTTGACTGAACGTTTCCCTGGATGGCTGTATTGAAAAAAGCTCCAAGCTCTTCAAGACTGAAAAGGCTTACTGCCACATCGCCGTCAGCAAGGCCTGAAGCCATGTCGTATTCTGCATAACCGGACAGACTGAAACCAGGGCCATCAGCAGTAAGATTTCTCAGGCTCGCTTTCTGCCCTTCAAAAAAATAACCTGAATAAACATCCAATGTCTTTTCATGCTGGCTTATGGCAATATCAATCCATCCATGGGGTTCTGTGTCAACAATATCCGCCACAATCAGGGCCTGCACGTCCATGGGCTCAAGATCTTCATAAACCAGGTGGTTGACTGTTGCCAAAAGCTCAATTTCCGGCAGGTCAAGAGTTCCCTGCACTGAAATGTCTGATAAAAACTCACCACCCAGATTAAGATTTAAGGCCTTGCCAAGATTGTGCAGTGAAGGCACGGCTATTTTCGCAGCAAGGTCAATATTTTGATATTCAAAGTCTGCCATACCTGATAAATCAGCATTAAACTCCGCACCCCTGACAGTGGCCTGTCTGATCTCAAGCTTCATGTCCTGGTCAAAGATGGTTTCAATATCTAATGTGGGCTGGTTGCCTGTCAAAGTGTTCAAGGCGGAATCTGTAGATGTGAAATCTGAAAACAAGAAACTGAGCTTTGCCTGGTAAATTCCTTTTTCTATATTGCCTGATGCATCAAGATCAAGACCCAGGTCAGTTTCAAAAAAAGGTTCATCTCCCATGCCTGGAATAAAATTCTGTACCTTTTTTATGTCCATCCGTGCCTCAGCTTTAAAGTCAAGCTTGTCTGCATTAAAGCTTCCCCTGGCAGAAGAACTGAAGTTATCAGCATTAATGTTCAAATATCTGATGACAACTGTGTCAGCATCTGAATAGTGCAAGTCAAAATCAACATTCACCATTTCCGGCATTTGTGCATAATCATCAAGAGCCAGGCCGCTGAGAATGATGCCGCCTTCAGCACCTGCCATGACACCCTGCTCCGGGTTCAGATTAAAAACCCCATCCAGCACTGCCTGACTGAACATGGTTCCATGCCCTGCAAATTCATGGACCAGCAGGTCGGCATCAACTCGGATTTTACTCACCGGACCACTTAATACAGCATGCAGTTCTACAGGCTTGTCTATTGTCAGCCCGGAACCTTTGAGCAAGGGGTTGATATCAAAGACCATTAGATCTGCTGCAGCTTCTACACTCAGATCATCCGGTTTAAAACTGCCCGCAGCATTGAGCTCAAGGGTACTGGATTGAATATTGAAGTTGTCGAAAATCAAGGCGTCATAATCATTGATGCCTGCACTGAACAGGACAGAGAATGGGTCCTCAGTGAACCCCATACCCTCTTCCGGTATCAAGGCAGGATTTACATATATTTCTCCATCTCCATGCAGAACATAAAAATCGCGTTCTTCAATCCATAAGTCCAGTCCGGCATGAAACATATCCTGGCCATCAATTTCAACCCGGCATGTCCAGGCATTTAACACGCCTGCCCCCTGAATGGACAGGGATGTATTTTCAGGCCAGTTTTCAAGGCCAACCAATGCTGGCAGAATTCCCGGGTCAAAAGCAGTAAGATCAATGTCAAGATTATAAGGATCGCGTCTGAGTTCTGCGTTCAAGTCAATTAATGATGATGGTTCATCAAGCCTGTTAACCTTAAGGTTGGCTACTGAAAAGCCTTTTCTGTCAGCATACAGGCTGCCGAGAGCATCAAAATGCAGTTCATGTTCCATGACTGCTTCAGAAATATATACATCGTTCAGAAAAATTTTTTCAACAGTTAATGGAGGCAAGGGCCATTGCCATTTAATCTGCAAGGGTTCCCGGTCCTCAGGGTCAACTTCTGAGCCTTCATACTCCGGCAGACGGTTAAATATTACCCTGTCTGCTCCGACATTGAAAATATGAAACTCGCGGGATAAAAGCCTGGCAAAGGACCAGTTAAGCTCAACATCCTCCACGACCAGCCAGTCTCCCTGCTCATCTTTGATGTCAACCCTGTCCAGGGTCATGTTGAAGGGCACTCTGCCAGACAGCCCTTCAAGCACAACCTGGCCATCATCCCAGTGCAGAATATCATTGAGCTTGGATACAATTAATTTCTGACCGGAACTTGTTTGAATAAAAATAAGCAGAGCACCTGTGATTAGACAAATCAACAGAAATATTGATGTCAGCCCAATAAAAAATCTTTTTAAATATTTTCTCATCATCCAAATTACTCTCAAGGCAATATTTTAGTAACTTACCGCCACAATCCTGTAGTAAAAAACATCAAAATTTTAAACACTCACAAGACCAATAAGGTCCAAAATCTGAATTCTTCAGCCTTCAGCCTTCAGCCTGAAAAGTCCAGATATAGCCGCAACTGAACAATTCTTGTTTAATTTGGGTTGTGGGCACAGCCCGCATTAGCCTTTTTTAAGGAAAGCAGGGAGCAGCTCAAATAAATTGGCGTTGTAGTGATAGTTTCGTCCTTTAAAACGACTGACCAATACTGATGTAAAGTTGAAAACTGTCATCAACCCCTTTTCTGCGGTTCAGAGGAAATGCTATGTCAGCACGAATGGGACCAAAATCAGTAAAAAATCTGTATCCCACACCATAACCCCAGAAAAGTCGTTGATCAAAATCCGGGTATGAAGAATCAAAAGCCCGCCCTCCATCTACAAAAGCCACCAGACCATGACGTTGAGCCAGCTTCAGTCTGATTTCAGCGTTTAATTCTGCCAGCGATAATCCGCCCACAGGTTTTTTGTCTGTCATTCTGCCGGCACTTTGATATGAGTAACCACGAACAGAACCCCCTCCCCCGGCATAAAACCTTTCATCAGGCGGTACTTTTGAGTTGCTTTCAGCATTAATGGCTCCCAATGCTCCGCGCCCGGCCAGCACCAGCCTTTTGTCGTCAAGAATCTCAAGATAGGTATTCAGGCTGGCATAACTTTTGATAAACCTTGTTTTTGAATCAAGGGTATCAATGAATGGTGTAAGCCTGACATTGGCTCTTATCCCTGTCCCGGGATTCAATATATCATCGCGCCCATCCCATGTGACAGTGGCAGGAAAAAACGCCAGCCTTAAATCAGTGGTTTCCCCGAACTGCTTTACTTGCGCGGCCCTGTATCCTACTCCTGCTCCAACAGAAAGCTGTTCACTAAATCTTCTCTCTACCATGGCAGAGGAATAAACACTTCTTGAGTCATATGCATCCTTGCTTTCATCATCCAACCCGGCCTTGAGCACCAGGTTCTGGTCAGGATGAAAAAAAGATGGAATTGTATAAGTTCCCTCTACAATGCGCTGAACATCTGATACTCCAAGATCAAACTCAAGCCTTTCCCCTTTACCGCGCAAATTTCTGTGCATCCAGCCAAGTTTCAGCTCTGGACCAATATCTGTCTGATAGCCAACTCCTGCCCTTGCAGTTCTGGGCCTGCGCTCGTTAACCTGAATATACATGGGCAAACTGCCATCTTCATCAAGCTCCTGGGCATGACCAACATCAACAGTGGCAAAAAGCCCTGTTCCGGTCAGCTTTCTCCGCAGCTCATTAAGCTGGGGAGCAGAGAAAGGCTTGCCTTTTTCCCAGGGGATTTTTTCATACACATATTCAGGTTTCACCCTGCTCAATCCCTGAATCTCTGTTTCTCCGAAAACTGCCCTGGGACCTGGATCAACATTATACACGATATCTGCAATTTGCTCTTTATGATCTATGAGCACTTCTCCCAGTTCAACGAATGGAAATGGAAATCCATGGGCTCTGGCTGACCTCATTATAACTTGACGGGCACTGAGCACTTTGGCTGACTCAATGGAGCTTCCTGCAGTCAGTCCAAGACTTTCCATGGAAGGTATTTCCGGAAGCGGAGTCATTTCAGGACAGATGTTGTTTATATGAACATTGCGGATAACATAGGCCGGTCCGGTATCTATGCTGAACTCCACTTCCTTGCCACTTTGGGTTGTATTAATAAAATATTTGTTTGATGACCTGTAATATCCAAATGACCGCAGCGCTCTGGTAAACTCATCAAGATCATGCTCTGCTCTTCTGCGCAACTGAGCCTCGGTCATGGGAGGCCGATTTTTCAAGGTAACCGTTTCAGAAACCTGGTTTAACACCTGTCTGATGCGAGAGCTCATTTCTCCCGTAAAAACAACAGTATAAGAAATGCCCTTCGAGGAGATTTCCATGCCTGGAATATCGTTTTCCTGTGCAAAAGCGGAAAAAGAAAAAAAGAATGAAAAAAAACAAATAATTATAATTTTAATCATATAATTTTAATCATAAGGTTCTGAACTGTTTACGCAAGCATAAGCTGACATTGGGAGTTTGAAGATGTTATAGTTTTCACAATAAAACTATTTTTGCTTATGATTCATGCACATTTGTTAGAAAAGTTCCGTCAAAGATGGAAATTTTGCGCCTGGCACAGCTTCCTGCCCGGAAGCTTACAGCCCGGAGGGGGACTGTCACAATTTCCTTGAAAGTGACCGTCTCCTAAAGTTACTCACAGGTTCGGTCCCGGTCCGCCCAGAGAAGGAGCTTACAAGCAACTACAATCGTTTTACTAATAAAATCAGATACTTACAGCCTTCAAGTTTTAACGATTTTTGCTCATGATTGATGCACATTTGCCAGAAAAGTTCCGTCAAAGATGGGAACTTTGCGCCTGGCACGGGGACTGTCCCTCGCTGTGTAAATTTTGTCATCAAAGCAAATCTCTTCCAGGAACCAATGCAGCATCAATCTTTTTTATAGTACCTCGCGGGGACTGTCCCAATTTCCAAATATGGGACTGTTCTTCAATGTGGAGGCGGCTTCCAGCCGCCCGGTCTTTAATAGCCTGCAGGATGCAGGCTCGACTTTAAAGACAGTTACTCACAGGTTCGGTCCCGGGCCGCCCGGGTGAGATGCTTATAAGAAAAAATCAGCCCAAGGGCAACATTGATCTGCCATGCCCTTTACATACCCAGCTCTCTTCCCAACGCTTTACACATAACGCGCTGTTTCAAACTTTACCTGACGGATGAAATTATCTAAAATCTTCTTTCAGAGCGTAAACCCATATTTGCGCGCTTGCCATCTTGTTGCGCATACAACCATAAACATAAGGAGAAAATATGGCCTGCACAATTAATGAACAACTGATCAATGACACCATTTCCTTTCATGGACACAATTGTCCCGGGCTAAGCATTGGCATAAGGGCCTCAGAGCTGGCTCTTCGCAAGCTGAACCGCACAAAAGGCGACAAATTTTTGACAGTGGTGGAAACAGATATGTGCGCTGTGGATGCCATTCAATATTTAACAGGATGTACTTTTGGTAAAGGCAATCTGATTCACAAGGATTTTGGCAAAATTGCTTTCACTTTTTATGATCAGGAAAAACCGGTGGCATTTCGTATTACCCTGAAGGAAGGCTGTTTTGGGCCAGAAAGGAAGGAAATGCGCTCTTTAATGAAAAAATCTCTCTCTCAAGAGCTGACCCCGGAAGAACAGGAGCGTTTAAAAACCTTGAGACAGAACCAGATATCATTAATTATGAACCACAATCTTGATGATCTGTTTGTCATGAAAGAGATTGAAAACTCCCCTCCTCGGCCCGCCAAAATTATGGAAAGTCACAAATGTGCAACATGTGGCGATATGACCATGGAGTCACGGGTACGCCTCTTTGATGGACAAAATCTGTGTATTCCCTGTTTTGAGCAGGTTGAACAGAAAAAATAGGCTGTCTGAATTGACTTAAGTTTTCTTATGCTAATGAGGACTGTGCCCACAACCCAAAAAAGATATTTCAACCGCCCGTTGGAAGACTCACTCAAGACGCATTAACTTTTAACTCTCAAGTTAGAAACCTAATCTGGAGAATTTCATGACTGAACCTGATAAAACAGGCATTTTGCTGACCGCCTTTGGAACATCCGTTCCAGGAGCGGACAGCGTTTACGACAATATCCAACAACAGGTGCGCGAAGTTTATCCTGATATCCCCATATACTGGGCTTATACTTCTCAAGTCATCAGGGAAAAACTAAAAAATCAGGGAAAGCCTGTACACTCTCCTGTCCAGGCTTTAAGCCTCATGGCGGAAAATGGGCTGGAACATGTGGCCATGCAATCCCTTTTGATCATTCCCGGGCTTGAACACCATGATCTTATTCAGATCAGTCGGGCCATCCAGGGACTGCCCAAAGGAATTAAGAAAATTGTTCTGGGCAACCCTCTTCTCAGCCACAGCAGGGACCTTCAACGCTTTGCCGCAGCCATGATGGACAATATCTCTCCATCTGTCCACGAGGATGAAGCGATCATCCTCATGGGCCATGGCAGTGTCCACCCTGCCAATGTTTACTATTCCGCCCTGCAATATCACTTCTGGCTCTGCCATCCCAATATTTTTGTAGGCGCAGTTGAAGGCACCCCCAGCTTAGAAGAAATTTTGCCTCTGTTGCAAAAAAATAAAATCACCAGGGCTCGCCTTTATCCACTTATGGTAGTGGCTGGAGAACACGCCATAAATGACATGGCTGGGAGGCAGACAGACTCATGGATTACAGTTCTGAGCAATATGGGCATTGACGCAAAAGCTGTTATGAAAGGCCTTGGTTCCTTCGAAAACATTAACGAAATCTGGCTTGATCATCTGCGAGAGATAATGGGCCGTCTTTAACTTTTTTTGTTTTTTATGAAAGGGTTTCAGGAGTAAGTTACTAAAAAGCCCCGCAGCCGGGCGGCCCGGGACCTAATCTGTGAGTAACTGTCTTTAAAGTGGAGCCTGCAGCCTGCAGGCTATTTAATTCAAGGCGGCTGGAAGCCGCCTCCACCTTGAAGAACAGTCCCATATTTGGAAATTGGGACAGTCCCCGCGAGGTACTATTAAAAAGTTTCATGCTGCATTGGTCCCTGGAAGAAATTGGCTTTAATGACAAAATTTACACAGCGAGGGACAGTCCCTGTGCCAAGCGCAAAGCTCTCATCTTTGACGGAACTTTTCTGGTAATTGAGAATCAATCATATGTAAAAATCTTAAAATTGTGAAAACTATAACCGTCTGATTTTGTTAATAATTTGGTTTTAGTTACTTGTAAGCTCCTCACCCGGGCGGCCCGGGACCGAACGTGTGAGTAACTAAAAAATCAGCCTTAACACGTTAGAGATTGCCGCGCTCGAAGACTCGCTCGCAATGACACCTGAGCTGACAGGGATGTAGTTGCTGAAAACCTGTCACCCACGAGGGAGCCTAAGCGACCCAAGTAATCTGTATGGCAAAACCATAATGCTTTGAATTTATTGCTTATTTGGTTTTAGTTGCTTAGAAGGAAACTGGCTCTTTTGCCGCCGGACAGTCCGGCTGTTTCAGTTAAAGTCAGCAAAAGTGCCTGTCCCCGGTTGTCGAGGCATCTATTAGCAAAAAATGTCGCTGCAGGGTTAATAAAGCTACCCAATATAGTTGGGAAGATTCAGAAACAGGTTAGTAGTAAAGGTAATCATCGTATTCATAATCCAGGGAAAAGCAAACAGCAGCACAAGAAATATGGCGATAATTTTGGGTACAATGGTTAATGTCATCTCCTGAATTTGAGTGGCCGCCTGAATTATACTCACGGTCACACCCACCACCATGCCCACTCCCAGCATGGGCAGAGCAATCATCAGGGTTGTTTCAATGGACTGACGAGCGAATCCAATTACAAAATCTGGTGTCATTTTAATTCTCCAGGATAATATGTTTATTTGTTTTAAGTTTTAAGTCTTAAGTTTTAAGTCTTAAGTTTTAAGTTTTAAGTTTTAAGCCTTCAACCTTCAGCCTTCAGCCTTCTCCCTTCCCCCTTTGTCATGCAAAACTGTTAACCAGCGAACCAACAAGCAGATTCCATCCATCCACCATTACAAAGAGCAGTACCTTAAAGGGCATGGAAATCATAACCGGAGGCAGCATCATCATACCCATGGACAAAAGAATACTGGCTACCACCATATCAAGTATCAGAAACGGGATGTAAATCATAAAGCCAATCTGAAAAGCTGTTTTAAGCTCACTTATCACAAATGCAGGCAGCAGCAGCATTGTGGGAACATCATCCTTGGTTTCAGGGCGATCATGACCTGTAATGGAATAAAAAACTGAAAGGTCTTTTTCCCTTGTGTGTTTGAATAGAAATTCCCTGAAAGGCTCTTCTGCATTGCTTAGCGCCACCCGGTAATCAATATCTTCATTGAGGTAAGGCTGAAGTGCATTATCATTGATCTGCGTACCCACAGGCGACATGATAGCCACTGTCAAAAAAATGGCCAGCGCAGCAAGAACCTGGTTGGGAGGCATTTGTTGAGTGCCCATGGCATGACGAATAAATGAAAAGACAATAACCAGACGTGTAAAGCAGGTAGCAGTAAGAACTATGGCTGGCGCCACAGACAGAACGGTCAGCAGGAAGATAATTTCCAGAGTGACAGCTACCTTTTCCGGGGAAGCCTGCCCTCCGGAAAACTGCATGGACAGGGTTGGAACTAAGGGCTCCTGGGCCAAAGCGGCGGCAGGAAGGAAAACTATCAGACTAAGAACTGTCAGTGTCAGTTTTTTCAGACAAAACCTTGGCGAAATTATGGTCTTTGTATTCATCGATCCGGCTCTCCGTTAAGAGGTTAATTTGAGAGTCTGTGACTCCAAGTACCAGATCTTTATTCAAAAAGCGGACCACAACTACACTTTTCTTGGGGCCTATGCTTACTGCACTGACAACCTTAAGCATACTTTCCGATCCAATGCCAAGCCCTGCCTTATGTCCGTATTTCTTAAGAAGATAAAAGCCAAGAAACAACAGCCCCAGAATAATCAGCAGGGCAGATGCCATTTTTACACCGGCCATGCCCATATCTATTGATCCATTTACAGCATTATCCAAGTTGCTTGATCCTCTCAATGGGGCTGATAATATCAGTAAGCCTGACCCCGAATTTTTCATTAATAACCACTGCTTCACCCCGAGCCACAAGCTTGCCGTTTACATGAATTTCTAAAGGCTCACCAGCCAGTTTATTCAATTCTATGACAGATCCCTGACCAAGCTGCAGCAGTTCGTTAATCAAAAGCTGAGTGCTTCCAAGCTGGGCAGATACTGTCAAAGGAATGTCAAGAATAAAATCTAGATCGCGTTTGGTGCCCTCCGGCTTTTTTTTGGCCTCAGCCGTCATATCTTTGAATTGAGGTTCCTTGCTTTCTGCAGCGAGACTCTTCTGCTTGTTCTCTTCCTTTATATTGTCCTCTTCCTCCGAGGCAAGCGCAGCAGCCCATTCATCAGCCAGAGCCTGATCATCTGAGGCATCGGAAGTTGAGTCTGAAGCACCGTTTTCATCGCCTTCGTCATCACCACCCTCAGCCAAAGCAGCCGCCCATTCTTCAGCAAGTTTATCCTGATCTTCAGCATCATTTTTATCTTCTTGACTCATAATTGTTCCTCTAAGTTATTCAGGCGAAAAGTGCCTTTTCTAATCAACTATAATTATATTTAAAAAAATTTAGATGGCTACCAACTAAATATAACTGACAAATCAAAAATTGGTCTCTTCTTCCTGTATCACCTGATAGGCCTTGCTTCCTTTTACAAACCCTGGAATGCCATGAAATTTGACAACACCCTGTACCTTGGCAGGCAAAAGATCTTCCTCATCAGTGTTAAGAACCAGAATATCCCCAATCTCCATATTCAAAAGCTGTCTTCCAGTTATCTCAGTCTTGCCTATGGTCACATCAAAATTAACTGGTATCTCCATAAGTCTTTCTTTAAATCTTGTCAGCCAGGCATGATCAACCTCAAGTCTTTCAGACTGATATGAAGCGTAAAGTTTGGACCTGATAGGCTCAATAGTGGCGTAAGGCAGACAGATGACAAGAGAACCAATGGCGTTTTCCAGTTCCACTTCAAAACTGACCACAACCACCACGTCACTGGGTGGTACAATAGTAGCGAACTGAGGATTGACTTCAGAACGGCTGAGTTCGATTCCCACCTCATGGACCGGGCGCCAGGCATCTTCGAGGTTAGCCAGAAGCATCTTGGCTACTTTAATGACAATGCTCTGCTCAATAGGAGTAAAATCTCTACCTTCCACCTTGGGCTGGCTGCCGGCGCCCCCGAAAAAATTTTCCACCAGTGCAAAAACAAGACGGGTATCAATGATCATAAGAGCATTGCCCCTCAGAGGATCAATTTTAAAGATGTTGATGCTTGTAGGAACCGGAAGGGAACGCATAAAGTCCCCAAACTTGGACATATCAATAGAAATTGGATTCACATCCACTCTTTTGCGCATGGCATTGGCCATGGCATTGGTTGAAAGCCGGGAAAATCTGTCATTGATAATTTCCAGAACCGGCATTCGGCCACGAATGATTCGGTCCTGGTTGGAGATATCAAAATCAACCACTCCTGTATCATCATCAGGAATGTCGGTTTCAGTTTCAACTTCTCCACCTGTCAGCCCTCTCAAAAGAGCATCAACTTCATTTTGATCAAGAATCTTGTTCATACTGTACTCAAATGGCCTTTCCTACTGAACTACAAATTCGGAAAAATAAACCCTGACCACTCTGCCCTGGCCGATAAACTGATTCAACCTGTCAGCAATGTCATTCCTGAGTCGAATCTTTTTTTCCATGGTATCTATATCTGAATAAGACTGGCTGGACAAAAGCAGAATAATTGAATCACGCACTCTTGCCATATGCTGCTGAACATCAGCAGCCGCCCTTCTGTCAATTACTTCAACCTTGAGCGTAGTCCTTAAGTATCTGCGCCCCAGAGGATCAGCAAGGTTGACAACAAAAGGCTCCAAAGCCACAACCTCGGTTCTTCTGGGATCAACTCGGGGGGCCTCTTGCTCTGCCCCTTCTTCAGCATCATGGCCATTAGCGAGAAAATGAGTATACCCAAAATATCCCGCTCCTCCAAGCGCACCCAGGAGCAGGACAAGGAGAATCCATTTCAGCTTGGATGATTTTTTTTTGCCCCCTTCAGCGGCATCTTTATCATTTTCAGGAGCCATATTATTTACCTACCTTAAATTAAAATATTTGTTATCTAAACAGTCAAAAAATTTATTATAATTATATGTTTTTATTATCTTTTTTGGCAAATCAATCTGTCTTACAAGTAACTAGAATCGTTTTGCTAATAAATTCAAATGGTTACAATTTTCACATTTTTATGATTTTTGCTTATGATTCATGCACATTTGCCAGCAAAGTTCCGTCAAAGATGGGAACTTTGAGCCTGGCACAGGGACTGTCCCTCGCTGTGTAGATTTTTTCACCAAAGCAAATTTCTTCCAGTAACCAATGCAGCATCAATCTTTTTTAAAGTACCTAGCGGGGACTGTCCCAATTTTCAGAAAAGTGACAGGCTCTTAAAGTTACTCACAGGTTCGGTCCCGGGCCGCCCGGGTGAGGCGCTTCTAAGTAACTAAAACCAAATTAGCAATAAATTCAGAGCATTATGGTTTTACCTTACAGATTGCTTCGGTCGCTTAGGCTCACTTGTGGGTGACAGGTTTTCAGCAACCACTTCCCTGACATCTCAGGTGTCATTGCGAGCGAGTCTTCGAGCGCGGCAATCCTTGTTGCGAGCGAAGCGAAGCAATCTCGTGTTAAGGCTATTACCTCTTTTTTTGTGGCTTAAGCCACATTTCAAAGAAGCGGCTGGAGCCGCAAGAACAAGACGTCCCCAGGCTGGAGCCTGGGAACGAGGGGTATAAGTTACTCACAAGTTCAGTCCCGGGCCGCCCGGGTGAAGAGCTTACAAGTAACTTCAAAAAAACTGGACCCCGGATCCGTCATCCCGGACTCGATCCGGGACCGGGGTGACGGTTAAAGCAAGTTCTTACTCTTTATCGTCATTCCGGCGAAAGCCGGAATCCAGGTTTTGATGGGTGTAAGTTACTTATCGGTTCGGCTCCCGGGCAACCCATGTAAGGCGCTTTTAACTCTCAAGTTTTTATTATGTCAAAAAAAAGTCTTGGCAGTGGTTCTGAGCAGAATCTCCACCCTTCTGTTCATGGCACGACCTCTCGCATGATTATTTGATGCCACTGGAAAATGCGGCCCGTAAGAAGAAACCGAAACCCGTTTCTCGTTGACCCCGCTGGCAAGGAAATACTCCAGCACTGCCATGGCTCTTAGTGCTCCAAATTCATAATTATCCATATGAATACCAGGGATATTGTCCGTATATCCAGCAATATTCACTGGTGCCGGCCATTCTTTGACCAGCGGAATAATCTGGTCCAGAACATGTTTCGCCCTGGGATTGAGAGAGGTTTCAGCAAATGGAAAAAGGAGCTCATCTGTTAGCATCAAGGCAACCCCTTCCGGTCGAACCAGAACCCTGAGGTTTTCATCCAGAGTGCTCCTGCTGAGGTCAGGGGGCATCACATCATCTGGAAAAAGTAAATCCTTGATTCTCTGCTGTTTTTTTAAAATTTCCCATGGCTTTTCAAGAAGCTCTTCGAAAATTACAAACCTGTCCGGCACTCTTCCCGAGGAGGTGGGTGAAACAAAAGCAATATCATCCTGAAAAATTGTAATTACCTCTCTGATAATATCCCGGTCAAGTGAAGCCATGCTAAGCAGAAGAATAAAAAAGGTCAAAAGAATGGTCACCATGTCTGCAAAAGTGACCATCCATAAAGCCTCAATGGGCTTTGCCTTTTTCTTTTTTCTGGCCAATGTAATGCTCCCGCCCCGACTGCATAGCTTATGCAGTTATTGTCTTCGCTCTGTAGGACCTACATCAAAAATAAAATCTCTGTAAATAAAGCGTCCATCGTCATCCGGATCACGGGTTGCAGCTTCATCTACTCTGGCATGGGTCCATTCAGGATTTCTTTTGTCCAGAATAATCTCCACTCTGCGGTTATTGCGTCGTCCATCCTGAGTTCTGTTACTGTACCGCGGTGCATATTCACCAAAGGCTTCAAGCCTCATAATATCCGGATCAACATTATTTTCAATCAGGTATCGGTAAACATTGAGAACACGATGTAAAGAAAGATCCCAGGAAGGGTTGACCTCATCCTGTGCCCTTCTTTCCTGCCTGCCGTTACCAAGTTCATCCCGCACCGGCGAAGTGTGACCGGCAAGCAGAACCGGATAGGTCAGATCGTTCAGGACTGGAATTACCCTGTCTAACAATTCCTCTCCTGCCTGAGTCAAAACTGTCTGCCCGGGTTCATAAAGGATGTCTGTGTTAATTGAAAAGATCTGGACAAACCTGTTTTCAATGAAGTTCAAATCATCGTTTTTATCATCCCACAAAAGAGGCTTGATCTGCTGAAGTTCACGATCATCGGGCATGGGACCTTCTTCCACCACCCAGTCTCCTTCTACCTGACTCAAAACATCCTGTTTGCCCGTACCTATTCCAAAGGTTCCTGTAATGGACCCCATGACCAGCTTGACTCGCCTCGGGTCCAGAAAGGATGCAAAAGTGATGATGAGTACGAAAAAAGTCAAAAGCAGGGTCATTATATCGGTCAAGGTGACCAGCCACGGTGCTAATCCGCCTGACTGTTTTTCCTTTTTTTCCTTGCGTGCCATATCAATCTGTTGCCCTCCTGACCTTGGGAGGCAGATAACTGTTTAATTTTTCCTCAATAATCCTGGGATTTTCGCCTTTGGATATGCAGAGAATTCCTTCCAGCATCATTTCCTTGCCCAGTATTTCTTCCTTACTGCGCGTTTTGAGCTTGCCTGACATAGGGTTGAAAACCAGGTTGGCCAGCAGGGCGCCATAAAAAGTTGTAATAAGTGCGACAGCCATGGCCGGTCCAATGGCACTGGGATCATCAAGGGCCTGAAGCATTTGAACAAGCCCGATTACTGTACCTATCATTCCCATGGCAGGTGCAAAAGAGCCCATTATAGCCAGGATTTCCGCCCCTGTTTCATGTCTTTCTTCAAGGTACGATATTTCTGTTTCCATGATCTCCTGAATAGTTTGCGGCTCCAGACCATCCACTGTAAGCTGCAACCCCTTTTTCAAGTATTGATCATCGATATTCTTAAGCATGGGCTCTAAGGACAGAATACCTTCCCTTCTGGCCTTATTGGCAAAATCCATGAACTGTTCAATGATTTTTGCAGGACTTTCAACCTTGGTCATAAAAGTATGCTTGATAACACCCACTACGCCGAGAACATGCCCGAGTGGATAGTTTATCATGGTTGCCCCAATGGTGCCGCCGATAACAATTAGTGCTGCCGGAATATTGATAAAAATCATGGGGCTTCCGCCAAGAAGTATAGCGGAACTTACCAGACCAAAAGCGATAACCAGTCCAAGAATTGTTGCCAGATCCATTATTTACATCCTGCAATCTGAAGTATCAGTTTTGCGTTTAAAATAAGACACAGATACATTGTTTTTAATCGGCATTTATATCAGATTTATTTAATCTCGCAGTCAGTCCTTATATAGCTGTCCGTGGACCAAAAAGAGTTGTTCCCACCCTGACAAGGTTTGCACCTTCTTCTACAGCTACAGCATAATCATTAGACATGCCCATAGAAAGATCCGGAAGCACCAGTCCAAGGTCTTTTTCTAACTGATTTCTGCACCTTCTGAGACCGGCAAAATATGGCCGGGACTTTTCAGGATCGTCAGAAAAAGGAGGCATGATCATCAAACCCTGCAGCCTCAAGCTTCTCAGGTTGCATATTTCAGTGGCTAAATCGGTCAATCCCTGCAGGGTAACTCCAGCCTTTTGTTCTTCTCCGGCCAGATTGACCTGTATCAGCACTGGTTGAACTTTTTCCAAGCCCTGGGCCTTTTTATGCAAATATCTTGCCAGTTTAACAGAGCCTACCGAATGTACAAGAGTATATTTTCCTGCCACAAACCTGGCCTTGTTGGTTTGCAAGGCTCCAATAAAATGCATGCGCAGCTTAAGGTCCTTGAGGTTGTGCATTTTCTCCTCAGCTTCCTGAACATAACTCTCTCCAAAGTCCATGTGACCAACTTCTGACAAAATCCTGATCTTTTCTACAGACTGCCTTTTAGAAACAGCAACTATAGTCACCTTTCTACCTGGATCATTGGACTTCTCTAACGCTTTGTCAACCCGCTCCCTAACAATATCCAGGTTGGCGCGCAGCACTGCCTTGAGAGATTCTAATCTCTTGTCCTCAGCACTCACATTCATCTCCTTCAATGTCATATCCAGACTCATCATCTTCAGGCGGCTGGAGCGCTTTGGTCTTCAACCTTGCAAAAATCAGATAACCTGTGTGGGCAACCATTCGATCATCCGGTCTCAGCCTCTCAGGTACTGGTTTATATCTTCTGTTAAGCAACTCCAGCACTTCGATGGAAGTAAACGGTCCTGCCTCCAGGGCGCTTAACAATATGCTGACCTGGTTGGCCGTAGGAAGCAGAAATCCTATGGGGCCCCCTGGCAGAAGAACTTCAGGAACATGGCAAAGATAATCCCATGGAGTGCGTACATCAAGAAAAACAGCATCAACATTGCGTTGATCAAAACCATGGCTTATATCCCTGTTAATGCTTTCCACCCTGTGTCCAAGTCCGTTGCGGTTCAGGTTTTCCTGACACAGCCTGGAAAACTCCTCGCGCCTTTCATAAGAGTATACCTTGCCAGTATCTCCCACAAACCAGGCCAGAGCAGTAGTCATGGCCCCTGATCCTGAACCCGATTCTATTACCCTGACTCCGGGGCCTACACCGAGCTTTACAATAATATAGCCAATATCCTTGGGATAAATTATCTGAGTTCTGCGCTTGACTGATTTTATCAGGTCATACAATGTGGGCTTGAACACACTATACGTTCTGCCAAGATGAGTTTCAACAGCTCCTCCAAAACCAGCTTCCATGACACTTTGCATTTGAAGCTGACCGTCATTGGTGTTAAGTGTTTCTTCCGGGTCTAACAGCCTGAAAAAACGCTTGCCCTTGTGGCTGACCAGCATTACCAGCTGGCCTGGATTAATCATGATGATATTTCTCCTGTAAGTAACTATAAAAATATATGTATTAGCGATAAATTCTACACATTATGATTTTGCCATACAGATTGCTTGGGTCGCTTAGGCTCCCTCGTGGGTGACAGGTTTTCAGCAACTACCTACCTGACAGCTCAGGTGTCATTGCGAGCGATTCTTTTTACCTCGTTGAATACACGCAGTGTAGGCGCAGCCATTCAACTGGGGCGTGCGCGGCAATCCTTGTTGCGAGCGAAGCGAAGCAATCTCGCGCTAAGGCTATTTTTCTTGTTCCCAGGCTCCAGCCTGGGAATAACTCTTTTTTTGTGGCTCCAGCCACATTTTGAAGAAGCGGCTGGAGCCGCAAGAACTAACCGTCCCCAGGCTGGAGCCTGGGAACGAGGGGTATAAGTTACTCGCAGGTTCGGTCCCGGGCCGCCCGGGGGAGGAACTTTGACAGCTCACGTGTCATCAAATATGTGACTGTTCTCAAATGTTGAGACGGCTTCTAACCGCCTGTGCTTCAATAGCCTGCAGGATGCAGGCTCCACTTATCAAGGCAGTTACTCACAGATTCGGCTTGTCCGTTCAGCGAACCACCCCTGCAAGCGGATATATATCAGGAACAATGCTCTCACAGGCAAAGATAAGGTTAAAGGTTTTTTAATTTCCCGTAAAGAGTCATATCTTAAGAGTTAAAAGTTATCAGTTATTTGAGTGCATGGTGCTGAAACAAAACAGAATACTAAGGAATCATTAGGGCTTCTAAGTAACTAAAACCAAATTAGCAATAAATTCAGAGCATTATTGTTTTACCATACAGATTGCTTCGGTCGCTTAGGATCCCTCGTGGGTGACAGGTTTTCAGCAACTACATCCCTGACAGCTCAGCTGTCATTGCGAGCGAGTCTTCGAGCGCGGCAATCTCTAACACATTGAGGCTGATTTTTAGTTACCCACAGGTTCGATCCCGGTCCGCCCAGGTGAGGAGCTAACAACTATTAACTATTAACTATTAACTATTAACTGATAACTGATAACTGATAACTGATAACTGATAACTGATAACAATTAACCAATAAATATCAACACTCAACACTCAAAACAATAAATGAATTTCAAAACAATATTCGGACCAGTAAGATCATCAAGACTCGGCAATTCACTTGGCATTGATCTTGTGTGTGACAAGATATGCAGCTTTGACTGTCTGTACTGCGAATCCGGTAAGACCAGAACCCTGACCACCAGCAGAGCACCATTGGTCAGCTCTGATCTGATTATCCAGGAGTTGAGCAGATGGCTTGAACTACATTCTGTTCTTCCTGACTGCGTGACCCTTGGCGGTGAAGGAGAGCCGTGCCTTAACTCTGAACTGGGCAAGATCATTAAGTCCATAAAGATCCTGTGCCCAGAGATTCCAATTGCTGTTCTTACCAACTCTTCACTTTTAGGCAACAGCAGTGTAAGAAGTGAACTAAGTGGGGCAGATATTGTTTTGCCATCCCTTGACAGCCTTGTAGAGGAAGAATTTCAACGCATAAACCGCCCTCATTCTGAAGTTTCGCTGCACGGCATTAAACAGGGCCTTTTACAGTTTAGCCGAGAATTCAAAGGAAAATTTTTTCTTGAGGTACTTATCCTGCCGGGGTTTAACGATTCTCTTGAAAATCAGAACCTCATCAGAGAATTTCTCCAGGAACTCAGGCCGGACAGGGTGGATGTAACAACCATGACCAGACCCGGAGCTTATCTAAGATCCAAACTGCCAGACCCTGCTTTTTTGAAACAATGGCAGCAGAAACTGCATCCGCAACATACCGGGGGGGCACATGGGCGGTCTGAATTTCAGACAAATATAACTACTGCCAGTCAGACCATTTTAGCTTCTTTGCAAAGAAGGCCACAGACGACAGAGCAGCTTGCCCTGGCCTTAGGGTTATCCAGAGAGCAGGCTCAGCCGGTCATTGATGAAATGATCAAGTCTGGAAAAATTAAGTTACTGACAGGTGCATCAGCCGGTCCGAATTTTTATGTGACAGTTTGACAAAATAGTAATAGAAACCAACTCAGCATCAATCTTTTTTATAGTACCTCGCAGGGACTGTTCCAATTTTCAGATATGGGACTGTTCTTCAATGTGGAGGCGGCTTCCAGCCGCCTGGCATTAAATAGCCTGCATGATGCAGGCTCCACTTTAGAGGCAGTTACTCACAGGTTCGATCCCGGGCCGCCCGGGTAAGGAGCTTACAATTAGAAATAAAAATCAAGAAACTTTAAACTTTCAAGTTACATATATCAGAGGAAAGAATGCCAGCTAAAACCAGAAAAAGAAAAATGTTTATCAGCGTACTTCCCGGCGAACAAATTGAGCTTGTTCTATCCCTTGATGGGATGATCCAGGAATATTATGTTGAAATGCTTAACCAGTCCAAAACAAAAGGCAATATTTACAAGGCCAGAATTCACAACATTGACCAGGCCCTTCAGGCCGCTTTTATCAATTACGGGGCTGCGCGCAATGGATTTTTACAGGTGGATGAAATCCATCCGGAATACTACAAGTCAGATATCAAACCCATCAAGGGCAATAAGTACCCGCCCCTGCAAAGAGTCCTCAAGCCTGGACAGGAACTCCTGGTGCAGGTGGTCAAAGAGCCCACTGGTACCAAAGGTGCTTTTCTTACCACATACCTGTCTTTTCCTGGCAGATATTTCGTGCTCACCCCAGGAAGAGAACAACTGGGAATCTCCCGTAAAATTGAAGATGAAAAGGAAAGACTCCGCCTTAAGACCATAGTTGATGAACTCAAATTGGATGAAGGACTTGGCGTAATTGTACGCACTGTCAGCGAGGGCAGAAATAAAACCTGCCTGTCCAGAGATCTGCAGTTTCTCAAGCGCTTGTGGAAAGAGGTCCGTAAAAAGGGTATGGGCGAAAAAGCCCCTGGCCTTATATATGAAGAAAAGGATCTGGCCTTCAGAGCAATTAGAGACTATCTTACAGAAGATGTTTCAGAAGTTTGGGTGGACCATGAACAGACCGCGCAGCAGGTACAGGAATTTGCAGCCCTGGTTTTTCCAAGGCGCAAAAAAATGGTTAAAATTCATAATGAACCTGAACGTAACCTCCTGGAGCGCTTCAGCTTGGAAAAACAGATTACCCAGATTTTTTCCAGAGAAGTTGACCTGCCCAGTGGTGGGCAATTGGTCTTTGATCAGGCAGAAGCACTCATGGCCGTAGATATCAACTCAGGCAAAATCGGTGGCGAAAAAGACTTCAAGGAGATGGCCTTCAAGACCAATCTTGAGGCTGCTCAAAAAATCCCCCATCAATTGATGCTCAGAGACGTAGGTGGCCAGGTAGTCATTGACTTCATTGAAATGAAGGACAAGAAACATATCAACGAAGTGGAAAAAGCTCTCAAGGCCGCTCTTAAAACAGATAAGGCCAGAACTGATATGAACAAGATGTCAAGATTCGGGCTGGTAGAAATGGTCCGGCAAAGGCTTGGCACATCTGCTCTGTCTGTCACCATGCGCGGTTGTCCGGGATGCAGCGGCACCGGGATGATCAGAAATATGGAATGGCAGTCATTACAATCTCTTAAGGAAATTTATAGACTATTACGCAGAAAAAACTGTCCTTCCCCACTGGAATATCAGGTGGACCAGGAGTTGGCCTTTTACCTGCTCAATCACAAACGGGATAACTTGTGCAAGATGGAAGAAAAGTTTGCCAATAAAGTAACTATCAACCCCAGAGTGAAATAACAATGCCCGCGCATGTTCTGCTTCATATCTGCTGCGGGCCCTGCGCAATCTATCCTCTCCGCAAACTGAAAAGTCAGGGATATGAAGTAACAGCACTTTTTTTCAATCCTAATATTCACCCGTTGAAGGAGTATCTGCTGCGTGCAGAAGCTGCTGAAACAGTAACAGAAGCTGAACAGGTCAGGCTGATCAGGCTGGACAAAGAATATAATCCCACTGATTATCTGCGCACAACTGTCTATCGTGAAGAGCAGCGCTGCCTGCTTTGCTATCAGCGACGGATGGAGCGCACTCGCAACATTGCCTGCAAAGGCGGCTTTGACTACTTCAGCACGTCCCTGCTCTTCAGCAAACATCAGAAGCACTCTCTCCTGGAAAGCCTTGGGCAGTCCCTGAACTCGTCTAAGTGCGGATTTCTTTATCAGGATTTTCGATCAGGATGGCGGCAGGGCCGTTCCCAGGCCAGGGAAATGGGGATATATATGCAAAACTATTGTGGCTGCATTTATAGTGAGTTTGAACGTTTCCAGAAAGAACTGAAAATCTCGTGAAATTCTAACTCGGGCTGTACCCGCAACCCCAAAAAGATATTTTACCGCCCGTTCGAAGACTCACTCAAGACACAAAGGGCGCAAAGGAAGAAAGAAGTTTTTTCATTTGCCGGGGAACCCAGTTAAACCCGTCTGCGACGGAGACTACGTCTGTTTAACAAGGCAGGCGGCAAATGAAAAGGCAGCTTTTTTGAAAACCGATGCCCGGTTTTCAAAAATATCTTCTTCATTGTCTTTAACTTTGAGTCCTTTGCCTGCCCAGTTGAATTGCTCGAAGAGCAAGCCCGAAGGGCATTCAGCCGGGGCGCCTTTGCGGTTCAAATTTTCTTGTTTTTTTATGACAGGGCTTCAGGAGGAAGTTACTAACTTTGCTTGTCTACATTCATATTCCTTTCTGCCTGCGCAAATGTCACTATTGCGCGTTTTATTCCCGCCAGTACGATGCAGAGCTGGAACAGATTTACCTTGACACCCTGGAAAAGGAAATACATGTACGAAGCAGTCACAGCTTAGATACGGTCATATCTTGCGTCTATATTGGCGGAGGCACCCCCACTCTTTTGCCCCCAGCTTCTATGGAACGTATCATCAATCTCCTGGCTAAACACTTCAAGCTTAAGAACAACCTCGAATTTTCAGTAGAAGCCAATCCTGAAACCCTCATTGAAAATAATTATGCCAGGATTTTGAAGGATTGCGGGGTGAACCGCATGAGTCTCGGCGTACAAAGCCTGAACAATGAAACCCTGCACTGCATCGGAAGAAAGCATACGTCAGTACAGGCCATGAAGGCAGCCCGCATAATCCAGGATTCCGGCATTACTAACTTAAACTTTGATCTTATCTGGGGTCTGCCTTATCAAACCGTCAGCTCATGGCTGCAGGACCTCAAAACAATAATCAAACTTAATCTTAGACATGTTTCCTGCTATGGTCTCAACCTTGAACCCGGCACTATGCTGCACAACCAGGTTGAGCAAGGTCAGATTTATTTGCCTGAGGATGGTGACCAGTCCAAAATGTATATTTATGGAGCTGAACTCTTGGAATCAGCAGGGTTGCTGCAATACGAAATATCCAATTTCGCCTGCATGGGCTATGCATGCAGGCATAACTCCAACTATTGGGAAGGTACTGACTACCTTGGTCTTGGTCCTTCAGCAGTAAGCTGCGTTGCTGGGTTCAGGTGGACCAATCCCAGTGATATCAGGCAGTATGAGTCTCTTGCGGAGCGGAACTTCTCTGAAGTCCCCGGAGAACAAGTTGCAGGCTCGCGCCTTATTAATGAAAAGATCTTGCTTTCCCTTCGTACCTGCAAGGGGCTAAATCTGAAAGACTATGCCCGACTGACCGGTAAAAATTTCTGTACCATTCACGCCAGATTGATCAAGGTACTGCACCAGAATAATCTTATTCGGATTGCCAATGGCTATCTGCGCCTGACAAAGAACGGCATGCTGGTCAGCAATGCCATTATTGAGAGGTTTATTCAGTGAATACAAGAGACAAAGTACAAAGTATAAGCGATTTTCAACTGCAAAGGGACAAAATTTCGTCAGAATCCATTGTTTTCACCAATGGCTGCTTTGATATCCTGCATTCAGGGCATATAGACTACCTGGAACAGGCTTCCACCCTGGGAGACCTGCTGGTGGTGGGACTCAACAGTGATGAGTCAGTCAAAAGGATCAAACCGGGAAACCGACCGGTCAATGCACAACAGGACCGTGCCAGAGTATTGGCAGGTCTTGCCTGTGTTTACCGTGTTCTGATTTTTAATGAAGATACTCCATATGAACTTATCAAAAAAGTACGCCCGCATGTTCTGGTCAAAGGTGGAGACTGGCCGGTGGAAAAAATTGCAGGCAGGGATATTGTTCTGGCTGCAGGGGGAAAAGTGTTGAATATTGCTATTACCCGTGGTTATTCCACTACAAATATAATCAACAAAATCATTAACAGTGCGTGATGAAACGCGAAAGGCTGAAAACTCCACAGCTACTGCTTCCTGAATCCGTGGCTGAATTCAGGATCGTATAATTTGGATCTATGGGCAGTATTATGACCTGGTACAATTAAAAAAACAGCCTGACCAGAAATACCTCTTTCCTTTGCTGCAGCAGCCAACCCGGATAAATCTGTCTGTATGACCTCCTCGTCTTCCCAGCCAAGCTTCCACCCGATAACCGCAAATGTATCCCCGGGCAGCCCGGCCTCTAAGAGCTCATCTTGCATTTTACCAGCCATGCCTGCGGAAAGATAAATGGCCATGGAACTTTTGGAACGGGCCAGTTCCCGGAGTTTCTGAGCTTCGGGGACAGGCGTTCTACCGGACATGCGGGTGATGATCAGGGTCTGGTTGACCTCGGGAAAAGTAAAGGAAAGGCGGGCCAGAGCCGCGCCAGCAAAGGCAGCAGTTACACCTGGTATTATTTCAAAGGGTATATTGTCATTACTGAGCAGTTCGCCCTGTTCGTGGATTGTTCCAAATATTGACGGATCGCCGGTATGCAGTCTAACCGCAGTCAGCCCCTCCTCCCAGGCGTTCTTGAGAAGGGCATGTGTTTCTTCAAGGGTAAGCCCGGAGCTGTCAATTATTCTCGAAGTTTTTGCCTTGCTGAACATGGACACGGGCACCAGAGAACCAGCATAAACGATCACATCCGCCTGCTGAATAATTTTCAAACCTTTGACGGTGATAAGCTCCGGATCTCCTGGCCCTGCGCCTATGAAATAAATTTTGCCTGACAACTCTTTTCCCTCTGACTCAGTAAAATAGAATCACCTTAACCAAGCGGACCGGAATCTGAGCTTTGAGTAACAGCCTTGATAAGTGGTACTTTCAGACTCCCACCTTCAACCTTCAGCCTTCCCTCCTTCCAACCTTCAACCTTCAGCCTTCAGCCCTCCAACCTTCAACCTTCAGCCTTCCAAACTTCAGCCTTGAGACTGCCCCTTTTCCTTTTTCATAATGCCCTGCAGCAGCTTGAAACTCTTTTCAAGAGAAAAACTCTCACCAACATTTTGCCTCAAAAAGTCATTAATCGGCCCAATCAGCTTGATGGCCTGGTCAATTTCCGGATTGCTGCCCTTGACGTAAGCTCCAATATTAATCATATCCGAAGCCCGGTCATAGGCGGCCATCAGTCTGATAATCTTCTGTCCTGCTTTGATAACATTCTGATCAGTAATATCTGCCCTTAAACGGCTGACGCTTTTAAGTACGTCAATGGCCGGGTAATGTCCCTGGTCCGCAAGTTCTCTCGTAAGCACAATATGCCCATCCAGAATTGAACGTACCGCGTCTGCCACAGGTTCATTAAAGTCATCCCCTTCCACAAGCACAGTATAAATTCCGGTAATGCTGCCCTTGGGACTTTTGCCGGTCCTCTCCAGAAGCTTGGGCAGCTGAGTAAAAACTGTAGGAGTATAACCCCTTGTGGTGGGCGGTTCTCCTGCTGCCAGACCGACTTCTCTCGCAGCCATGGCAAACCTGGTAACTGAATCCATCATCAACAGCACATCCTTGCCCTGATCGCGAAAATATTCGGCAATGGCTGTTGCTGCAAAAGCTGCGCGCATCCTGATGAGCGGACCCTGATCCGAAGTGGCCACCACCAGAACTGATCTGGCAAGACCTTCCGGCCCCAGGTCCTTTTCCATAAACTCTACAACCTCTCTGCCCCGCTCCCCTACCAGAGCAATAACATTGATATCTGCTTCAGTATACCTGGCCATCATGCCCATGAGAGTACTTTTACCCACACCTGATCCGGCCATGATTCCCACCCGTTGCCCCTTGCCCAGTGTCAGCAGAGAATTGATGGACTTGATGCCAACATCAAGGGGTTCATTGATGCGCGGTCGCTCGAGAGGGTTGAGTGGTTCCGCGTACAAAGGATAATATTTTCGGGGTTCAATTTTTTGAGCTGAATGCTTGAGAGGGTTGCCAAAAGCGTTTATGGCTTGTCCCAGGTATTGACTGCCTACGGGAATTAGTGGCGGCATGGAAGTGTTTTTGATCAAGGTACCGGGCTTGATGCCGCGCATATCTTCATAGGGCATGAACAGCACAGCCCCATCCCGGAAACCTACAACTTCGGCATTAATTGAGTTGTTAAGATCTTTTTCATCTGGAAGCAGACGACAGATAGATCCAAGTGGGGCCTTTATGCCCTGTCCTTCTACCACAAGACCTATTACCTTGGACACCTTGCCAAAAGTCAGCACAGGATTTACTTCAGACAGGAGATCAATGCAGGTCTTGGTATCTAAGGTCATGCACTTTCTTCTTCTAAGGAGAGCTGATCAACAATCTCTTTGATCTGTTTATAGCGGCTTTCAATGGTATTATCCACCATCCCGTTTCCATTTTCCAGGATCAGCCCTCCCTTACTGACTTTCTTGGATGCTTTCAAACGACATGATGCCATTTCAGGACGTTTCTGCCTTGCCTTTTCTAAGAGTTCACGCATAATCTTTTCATCTTTTGCGCTTACTGTCAGAGTCAGGCTTTTACTGCTTTCCGCCTGTTCTAAGGCCTGTTCTAAAAGGTTGCTCATTACGTCAATCTTGTTTGCCTCCAGTTCAATCGCCAGAATTTTGTCCAGAGATGCCTTGAGCACCATAGCTATGTCCTGACGATGTTCGGTCCATATTTTTCTTTTTTCCTGCTTAAGGGTATCAAATATCTTGGCAAGGCTGGCACTCAGCTCATCCTTTTGTGCGGCAATCTCCTCCTCAGCCTTAGACAGACCGGACCTGTGACCTTCTTCAAAGGCATGGCTTTTAATATCCCTGGCTTCAGCCAGAGCCTGGTTGATAATTTCCGTAGCCTTCTGCTTAGCCCTTGCCCGAACACGCTCCATAAACTTTTCTTCATTTTCCGGAGTCGCAATACGGACAGCATCGCGGGCTTCAGCATTAATTTCATCCAGACCTCTGGTCTGCAGACCAATTATAACCCTTCCTGTAGTCAATTTTCCTGCAGTATTAGACAAGGACATCGCCTCCTCCCTTGCCGGTTATGATTATGCGTCCTTCAGCTTCCAACCGGCGCACTATCTTGACCACATTCTGCTGAGCAGCTTCCACGTCACTGAGCTTTACAGGTCCCATGATTTCCAGGTCTTCTCGAATCATATTGGCTGCGCGCTCGGAAAGATTTTTGAAAAACTTTTCCTGAAGATCATCAGAGGCCGTCTTCAGGGCCAGTGTCAGGTCTTCATTGCTGATCTCCTTGAGCACCTCGCGCACCGCACGATCATCAAGCTCTTCTATATCATCGAAGACAAACATGAGCTGCCTGATTTCTTCAGCAAGCTGACTGGATTCTTCTTCAATATCCGAAAGAACTTCTTCTTCAGTACTTCTTTCAACTGCATTAAGAATTTCAGCCACAGACTGAACTCCGCCAACTTTACGGCCTTCTTTGGCGCCCATGGCTATGAGCTGGTTCTGTAAAACTTTATCAACTTCCATGAGCATATCCTCTGGTACTGCTTCAAGTTTGGCCAGCCGCATAAGCACCTCGGCCCGAATACCGGGGGGGAGGTTCTGCAACAGATCTCCCGCGCTTTCCGGAGGCAGGTGGCCCGTGATCAGGGCCAGGGTCTGGGGATGTTCATTTCTAAGAATCTGAGACAGAATCTTGGGGCTGACATTGCTGAGTTCCTTGAATGGAGTTGGCCCCACTTCCATGTCAAGGGCGTCCATGACATACTTGGCGGTATCTGCATCAAGAAGCTTGGTAAGCAGCCTTTTGACCTGTTCCGGACCCCCAAGAAGCATTTCCTTGCCCATAATAAGGGTCTGATTAAACTCTTTAAGCACTTCTTCAGCAACTTCTTTGGGCACACTCTCCATTTCCAGCATAGCCTTGGAAACCTTGGTGATTTCGCTTTTATCCAATTTTTTGAATACGTCCGACGTAAAATTGTCACCAAGGGCCAGCAAAAGTATTGCCGTCTTCTGCACGCCGGAAAGTCTACCCGGATATACCACTTACGCTTTCTCCTCTTTAAGCCACTTTTTGATCACCGCAAATGCCTGATCAAAATTATCATCAGCCAGTTGGGTTGCAAAGGCCTTGATATCTTCAATACGTTTGGAGGCCTGCATACCCTCCAGTTCCTCTTCACTCATGCCTGGAGCCAGAGCTTCAGGGCCCTGTCCTTCAGGCAGTCCAGCCACGTCTTCATCATCTTCAGAGACCTTGGGCTTAAGTATTGCCATGACAATAGGCCTTACCACGAGAAGAAGGAAAAGTAAAACCAGAAGTGCGTTAAGCAGGGGTTTTCCAATGATATTGAAATAATTAACCAGGTTGTCCATGAGGGTGGGTTCAGGCTCAACTTCCGGCATGCCAAAAGAGATATTGCTGACTTCAATATTGTCGCCTCTGGCATTGTCAAAACCTACAGCCCTTTCCACCAGCAGTCTGATTCTTTCCATCTCCTGCTGACTCAATTCTTCATATACGAGTTCACCTGCATCATTAGTCACGTACTTTCCATCCACCAGCACTGCTACATTAAGCCGGCTCACGTCACCTACCGACCCAATTATATTCTGCTCTTCCCTGCTGATTTCAAAGTTAGTGGTGCGAGTTTCCCTTGATGTCTCCTGAGAGGTGGCCGGACCGGTATAACCATCTCCCTGAAATGCAGGTTCAGGCACTCCAGCTTCCATATGTGTGTCGCCCCGGCTTTGCTCTTCTGAACGCTGCTCACTGCGCACTACTGCGCTGTCAGGGTCAAAAAGCTCTTTTCTTATGGTCCGACGATTGAAATCCAGATCTGCATTGACCCTGGCAATAACCCTGCCCGGACCTGTTATGGCGGTAAGCATATTCTCAATACGTCGCTCCAGATTCTGCTGAAAGGTCAGCTGATATTCAAGTTGAGTACTGGTCAGGCCATCTATGGTGTCGGACCTGGGCTCATAGAGCACTCGTCCCCGGGT
Source organism: Desulfonatronovibrio magnus (assembly GCF_000934755.1). Classification (NCBI taxonomy): domain Bacteria; kingdom Pseudomonadati; phylum Thermodesulfobacteriota; class Desulfovibrionia; order Desulfovibrionales; family Desulfonatronovibrionaceae; genus Desulfonatronovibrio; species Desulfonatronovibrio magnus. The sequence goes on along the minus strand of NZ_KN882177.1, from coordinate 19,345 downwards.
ATCTGAGATGGTAATTTGTTCTGCAGTCATGCCTTCAACCCCGGTTGCAATGAGGTTGACAATACTTTGTACCTGTCTGGAGTCCAGAGCCTGGCCTGAACGTAACTGCAGCACAACAGAAGCTGAGGGAACCTGCTGTTCCTCAATAAAAAGACTTCTGCTGGGCATCACAAGGTGCACCCTGGCGTGATCAACTTCATCAAACTCGGCAATAGTCCGGGCCAGTTCTCCCTGAAGGGCGCGCTGATAATTTATTCTCTGTACAAAGTCGGTTTGACCAATTCTGCTCTCATCAAACAACTCATACCCAATGCCTGAACCATGCATAACCCCTTCACCGGCTACTACCAGCCTCAGCCTGTGCAGATCATCCCTTGGCACACTAACGGTTGTTCCGCCGTCTTCCAATCTGTACCTGGCATTTTCTCTGTCCAGAACATTCATTACCCTGGAGGCGTCCTCTGTATTCAGGTTGGTGTAAAGTATTTCATAATCAGGCCTGGTCATGAAAAACATGAGCATAATAAAGGTAAGAATTACAGAACCTGCAAGACCGCCTATGAGAATTCTCTGCGATAAAGTGCTGTTGGCCCAGATACTGGTGGCCCTGGTCATGAATTGTTCTAATGCGGGAGGCATGGCAAACCCCTTGTTGATTAAAGTAGTTAGTGTGTATCCTGTCAGTCGCTGATTATTGGCAGCATCTCCAAAACCGTAAAAACATCAACAATCGGTTAAAACGGCATGTGCATCAACTCTTTGTAAGCCTCCATGACCTTTCCGCGAACCGCGGTAGTCATCTGCATGGCTATGCTGCTTTTTTGCATGGCAATCATGAGCTCGTGAACATTTTCATTCTCGCCCGCTGCAAATGATTTTATCATTTCATTTTTTTCAGTATTCATACTGTTTACCTTGCTCAGTGAATTCTTGAGAGTATCACTGAAGTTATCGTAAATCTTGTTTTGAGTCTGAGGTTTTTTAAACTCATTGCCTGTCTGTAAAGCATCAGCATATGCCTTCATGGCCATGGGTGATATGGACATCTTATCCCTCCGCAAATCCTGCCGCTTATCAGTGTCTGACAGGTATATTCAATATTTGTCATCTTTATAGCTGAACCAGTCTGAATCATGGAATTAATAAAATTACAATACATTCTGTACTATAGTTTGAACTGATTCAACCTGCCTATCTTCCTATTTCCATAGCTTTCTGGAACATGCTTTTAGCCGTGGTTATGGATGCAACATTTGCCTCGTAGGTACGCATGGCTGTCAGCATATTGGCCATCTCCTCTACAACATTGATATCCGGCATCTGGACATATCCATCATTATTAGCATCGGGATGCCCCGGATCATAAACCATTTTAAATGGTCTGTTGTCGTTAAGAACGCTTTTGGCCTTAACCCCTCGAAGTTCTCGTTCCAGCTCTGACTGCATAGCCTTGCCAAAAGGTGTTTCCACGGGAGTAGCCTGAAAAAGAACTGTTTTCCTGCGATAAGGACCGCCTTCAGGGGTTCGTGTGGTATTCACATTGGCCAGGTTCATGGAAATGACATTAAGGTGGGTTCTCTCCGCACTTAATGCTGATGCCCCTATGTCTAAAGTTTTCATAAAACTCATTATTTGCCTCCTTCAGTAATTGCTGATTTTAACCCTTCAAAATTTTTATGCTGCACCTGAGCCAGAGCATTGTACATAAGGGTGTTCTTGGCTTTTACTGCCATTTCTTTGTCAAGATCTACAGCATCTTCACCCTGATATACCCTTGGCTCGATACTTTTAAAAAAATCTGAGCCAAACTTTGAGGGATCAAACTGGGCCGGCATGTGCATATTACTTGTTCTGGTGACTTTGCCCCGTCCATCGATCTGAAGGGCGGCCTGAAGATTTTCTTCAAACTCAACACGCCTGGCCTTGTACCCTGGTGTGTTGACATTGGCCAGGTTGGACGAGACAACATTTTGACGCTCAAGACGCATGTCAAGAACTCTTGAAGCGACATGGATATGTGTTCCAAACAGTGATTTCATTGCATACACTCCTTTATATTAAGGTTGGTGTTTTTTGTGTTTCCAGTCATTCAAAGCAAGTCCTGTTCCAATACGCATAAAGTTCAAAAAAACAGTCATGTACAAGGCAGGATTGAGGGGGGAGGGGCAGAGGGAAGAAGGCAGAAGGCAGAGGTCAGGAGCATTACGCGCTTACAAGTAACTGGAATCGTTTTGCTAATAAAATCAAATGTTTACAATTTTCATGTTTTTACGATTTTGGCTTATGATTGATGCACATTTGCCTGAAAAATTCCGTCAAAGATTAGAGCTTTGCGCCTGGCACAGGGACTGTCCCACGCTGTGTAAATTTTTTCATTTAAGCAAATTTTTTCCAGGAACCAATGCAGTATCATGCTTTATTATAGTACCTTGCGGGGACTGTCCCAATTTTCAGAAAAGTGACAGAGTCTTAAAGTTACTCGCAGGTTCGGTCCTGGTCCGCCCGGGTGAGGAGCTTCTAAGTAACTAAAACCAAATTAGCAATAAATTCAAAGCATTATGCTTTTACCATAAAGATTGCTTCGGTCGCTTAGGTTCCCTCGTGGGTGACAAGTTTTCAGCAACTACATCCCTGACACCTCAGCTGTCATTGCGAGCGAGTCTTCGAGCGCGGCAATCCTTGTTGCGAGCGAAGCGAAGCAATCTCGTGTTAAGGCTGATTTTTTAGTTACTCGCAGGTTCGGTCCCGGGCCGCCCGGGTGAGGAGCTTACAAGTAACTGGAGTCGTTTTGCCAACAAAATCAGACGGTTATAATTTTCACAATTTTAAGATTTTTACATATGATTGATGCACATTTGCCTGAAAAATTCCGTCAAAGATGAGAGCTTTACGCCTGGCACAGCTTCCTGCCCGGAGGCTTACAGCCCGGAGGGGGACTGTCCCTCGCTGTGTAAATTTTGTCATTAAAGCAAATTTCTTCCAGGAACCAATGCAGCATCAATCTTTTTTATAGTACCTCGCGGGGACTGTCCCAATTTCCAAATATGGGACTGTTCTTCAAGGTGGAGGCGGCTTCCAGCCGCCTGGTCTTTGATAGCCTGCAGGATGCAGGCTCCACCTTAAAGGCAATTACTCACAGGTTCGGCCCGGTTCCAGTCCCCCCAGGCAGGGAGCTTACTATATACTTGAAGTTTATCAATACAACCTGCCACATCATGGCACACATGTTGCTTAGATTTTTAACAACGGGCATTTTTTCTCACACAGCAAAAAATGCTTATGCACGTAATATAGTAGTTAACCATACCAACTGATCATCAACATGTTTTATACTTTTTGAAAACTTAATTGGAGGAGAATTATGACTAACAATCTGGATTACGAAATCAACAAAGAACTTGGTGAATGTTATCTGTTTATGGGTGAACTCGATAAAGCTGAACAATATTATCAAAAAGCTGCAGGTTCCAATGGGGTTCACGCAGATCCTTACCTTGGTCTGGCCACCATTGCTGTGCAAAAAGGGGAGCTTAAAAAAGCCGGCACCCTGTACGAAAAAGCCACCAAAGTTGAGCCCAATGACAAAGCTTTTGCCGGCCTTGGCCTCATAGAAACTGAAATTGGATCACATGACCGGGCTTACAACCTTTTCGAGCAGGCTCTCAAGGTCAACCCTGGAAACCTCATTGCCCTTTATGGTCTTGTCCAGACTGCTTACGTCCTTAACAAGACTGAAACCGCTATTGAGTATCTTGAAAATGCCCTGGAGATTGATTCATCCCAGGTTGATGTAAGATTCTCCCTTGCTGGATGCCTTCAGAGTCTTGGACGCACTGAAGATGCAAGGAATCATATTGAAGCTATCCTGGAAAACGAACCGGACAACGAACCGGCAAAGGAACTCCTGTCTGAACTATCCTGATAAGGTTTCTCCTCCCCAATACAAGGCTGGTCCCGGCATTATCATGGGGAAAATGCCGGGACTGGTCCAAAAGAATATTTCTTGCCAGAACTGCTATTTTCTGACACGAAATATTGGTACATGCCGGAACAGGCAAAATTGAACCTGCAACAGGTTAAATGCAAAATATTTACCTTGGAGCACCTACCCTGCAACATGTACCAGAAGTAGAGGAGAAGAATGAATTATTTGCCTATTAAAAGAGCCCTTATCAGCGTTACTGACAAAACAGGCATTATTGACCTGGCCGGTTTTCTGACAAAAAATAATGTGGAAATAGTATCTACAGGCGGGACAGCCAGGCTGATTCGTGAGAATAACATTGAGGTGACCGGCATCAGCCAGGTTACCGGTTTTCCCGAAATACTGGGTGGCCGTGTCAAAACTTTGCACCCCAAGGTGCATGGTGGAGTGCTGGCAGATAAAGACAATCCTGATCACGATAAAACCCTCAAAGAGCAGGATATTGGTTATTTTGATCTTGTCTGTGTTAATCTCTATGATTTTGCCGGCGCAGTGGCTGGCCAGGCAGATATAAAAGATGCAGTAGAAAAAATTGACATTGGCGGACCAACACTGTTGCGGGCTGCTGCCAAAAACTTTCACAGCGTATGCGTACTTCCGCATCCTGACTATTATCAGACGTTTATGAATGAGTTGAGCAAAAATGGTGCTATAGACCTGGCTTTCAGACAGAAAACAGCCTGGTTCACCTTTGATCTCACCTCAAGGTACGATACCATGATAGCTGATTATTTGCACCGCAAGACAGACACACACTCAGATGAAAGTTAAAGACAAGGAGAATTTTCTATAGCCAGAAAACCAAGAGGAAACCTGACCGGGCTTAAGCCCAGTCAAATCAAGGCCCTGTCAAGGCTTTACTTCAGGGTATATCCTGCCAGTCCTGGATTTACGCCTGAACAGCTTCATGAACTGGCAGATCTTACCAGCCAGATTAAACGCCAGATAGGTCTGCTCATAGACAGGCGCGGGCATGTTTTCATGGTCATAGTAGGAGACCATGAAAGCATACTTATCCCCCAGTTAGACAGGGCACGCCAGAGTACCGGCAGGCTGCGGGGCATAAGGCTTTTCCATACTCATATCGGGTCCTCCCCCCTGAGCCGTGAAGATGTCATGGACATGGTTTTTCTGCGTCTGGACTCCATTGCACTTCTGAACATTGACGAGCAAGGCGATCCGGACAAGTTTCAATGGGCTCATCTTCTACCCCCCAATCCCAAAAATGATCCCTATCTCATCCATGAACCAGTCCCCTGGACACATGTTGATTTTGATTTCGCCAAGACAGTTGATTCTCTGGAAAAGGAACTGGATCGCAGCCAGGCATCCATTGAAACAGGATCCCAGTCAGGTCGCTGTCTGCTCATTAGTGTAGGACAGGCTCCGAGAAAAGTTCTTGAAAACTCACTTTCAGAACTGGCAGATCTTGCTGAAACCGCAGGGCTGCAAGTGGCCGGGACCATGATTCAACGAGTAGCAAGGGTTAATCCCAGGTTCATAGTTGGGAAAGGCAAGCTGTCCGAGCTCGAGGTCATGGCTTTGCAGCATAACGCATCAATCCTGGTGTTTGATCAGGAACTTACTCCCACACAGCTTAGAAATATTGCCTCTATCACTGAAAGAAAAGTGATAGACCGCACCCAGCTAATCCTGGATATTTTTGCCCAGCATGCCACATCCAAAGGGGGCAGACTTCAGGTGGAAATGGCTCAGCTAAAGTACACACTACCAAGACTCGTCAAGCAGGACCGGGCCCTGAGCAGGTTGACCGGTGGCATTGGCGGCAGGGGGCCTGGTGAAACCAAGCTTGAACTGGACAGAAGAAAAATCAGAGATAGAATAAAAAAGATTAAGGATGATCTGCAAAACCTGCGCAAACATCGCCAGAACACAAGATCCAAAAGGCAGCAGGAAGACATTCCTGTTGTTTCTCTTGTTGGTTATACCAATGCTGGCAAATCCACCCTGCTCAACACCCTTACCCACAGCGATATTCTTTCAGAAGACAAGTTGTTTGCCACATTGGACCCCACCAGCAGAAGACTCAGGTTTCCCAAAGATAAAGAAGTAATCCTGACTGACACTGTCGGCTTTATCAAAGACCTGCCCAAAGATTTACAGGAAGCATTCATGGCTACGTTGGAAGAATTATCCCAGGCCCATGTTCTGGTCCATGTAGCAGACTCTTCTCATCCGGATCTGGAACAGCAGGTTCAGGCAGTGGAAAACATTTTGGAGCAGCTGGGACTTCAGGAAAAAACTATTATTCTTGCCCTCAACAAATGGGACCGACTTGATGACCAGACCCGCACCCTTGTCAGCAACACCTACCCCATGGGTATTCCCATTTCAGCACTTAGGCGGAATTCCCTGACTGACTTGGTCCAATCCATTGAAAATCACCTGACCTGACACACCTCGCAGCCCCCAGCCTGTCAAGAACAATAAGCCTCGCAACACCCAAAAAAAAGCGCCCTGACATGGGCGCTTACAAGTGTAACTATAAAAAAACCGTCACCCCGGTCCCGGATTAGATCCGGGACCGGGGTGACGGTTAAAACAAATTATGACATATTTCCGTCATTCCGGCGAAAGCAGGAATCCAGGTTTAAACAGCGTGAGTCACTCCCTGGTTTGCAGTCAGGCAGATCGAGTGAAACGCTTACCAGATTACCAGCATGTATACTCGATAAAATTAACAAAAAAGTTGCTAATCTTCATTCACGTTTTTACGCCAGCTGCTTTCCTCACCGCTCAGCAAGCGATGAATATTTTCTTCATGTCTCCAGAAAACCAGTCCCATAAGCAGCAGAGCAGCAATAATATAAGCAAAATTGCCGCTGAGAAGAAAGACAACAGGTGCTGCTGTAACTAAGGCAAGGGATCCGAGAGATACAAAGCCTGTCAAATAAATGACCGCCAGACAGATACCAATGGCCCATACTGTAGCCATGGGGGCAAGACCAAGAAATACGCCTACTGTAGTTGCTACACCCTTGCCGCCTTTACCGTAAAGGAATACGGAATACATGTGTCCTGCTACAACTGCCAGTCCTGTGAGGGAAACAAGAACGATTGACCCACTGAAGCTGAAAGCCAGGAGGATGGGAAGATATCCTTTAAGGATATCAAGAATCAGGACCGCCAGACCGTACTGAAAACCACAGACTCTGGCCACATTTGTAGCACCAATGTTTTTACTGCCATGCTGCCTTGGGTCTATCCTGCAGAAACCCTGAGCGATCATGAGGCCAAAAGGCAGCGAGCCAAGAATGTAGCACAAGCCTAACCAGATGATAGATACCATTATTCACTCCTTGTCATTACTTAAAGATGATGAGAAAATTAAGGATTCAAAAAAATTTATGAACTATTGACTCCAAACAAAAATAGCCAATAACCTGATTTTGGAAAAAAGTAAATTTTATTTTTTAAAAAAAAGTTCTTGCCATCAAATTTACTCTCGGATATAGATCTATCTTCCAACGACATGGCAAAAGCCGAGGTAGCTCAGTCGGTAGAGCAGGGGACTGAAAATCCCCGTGTCGGCGGTTCAATTCCGTCCCTCGGCACCAATAAAATCAAGGGTTTACAGGATTTTTTCTGTAAACCCTTTTTTATTGGTAAGCACATAGTAAGCAAAAAAATCTGTTTTTTTTGCCAAAAAAATAATTATTGAGAGCCATCAAATTTCTTATCTGCTCTTTTGCATCAAATTATTTTAATCAATTTTTTCATCAAAAAAATGCTTTTCATTAAATTTCCATTCCAACCCTTTCATTATCCATAAATGGATAATGATACCCTTCTGATTTTTTCAGGCGCATATACTCTGCACACTCCCTGCTCAGTTCCCGTGAAACTACCTCGTAACTATATCCGGCATATTTTGTTTCCATGAGCTTGGCTTTGAATGCTGTCCGCTCCAGATATTCATCCACATGGCCTTTTTTCTTGTCCTCAATATCTAGTCGTGTCTGCCTTAAAATGGATACTGTCTCACCTGTGCTCTTTGTAACCCTGTAAACAAGTCTGCAGAAAGCAAAATCAATTACACTGCTGTCTAAGGATTTATGACGCTTCAGATATTCTTTTTCCAGGGCATGATAAGTATTCAGAAGATCGGGGGCATTGAGAGAAGACAGCATGTTCTGGTAATGTTCACTTTTACTCAGCTGATCAACTTGCCTTGCCCTGACATTTCCCAGCCTTTCCTTTGCGATAAAAACCAACTCTTCACTCATCCTGCATTCCTGGCCTTTATGTTCATGAAGCAGAACAAAAGGAAAACCCTTGCCCTCGATAAATCTTTCATGCTTACGATTTGTAAATCCGGCCAGTCTACCAAAGTGTGATGCATCTGCACTGCCTGGATCGCCATCATATTTCCTGGCCAGATACCTGGCAATTTCTGTTCTTGTAGGAATATCCACATCTCGGTCCAGCTTGAGCCAAACCTGAAAATTGTGTTCGCTGGTTTCCATAACCAGGGCAGGAGAAAGTCCATCATTTTTCATCTGCTCAATATCTTCAATATCAATATCATCAATTCTGTCCATGTCCGTAGCCTTTGGCCGAACAATAAATGTTTTCATGTTTGCATAAAATATGCTTATTTTACAATACTTTTTTTCGAAAAATTTTTTCTTTTGCAACAATATCTGTCTCAGTTGACATGATTATGAATTGTTATATCGAGTAATTTATTTGAAAGTTGTCCAATATATGGGCCAGGAATATCGAAATATGCAAGATATAGCATGCATATTTGAACGATATCTCAAATGAGTTGAAAAAAAAGATTAAGACAGACAAAAGCGATACGCTGCTTTTGCAAAAAATTGGAGTATGCTTACAAAGATGCTGTCATGTTGCTGATGTAGCAACTAAAGTGGAAGTGGAGTTTGGGGGGTAATCAAATGGCTTAGATGAGTGCAAGCAAAGTATCTTATCGTCCATTGATGGATTCCATGATCCGCCTGAAACTCTGGGCGCCGGCTTCGAGGTTTTCCACGATCTCTTCGGCCAGCACATCCGGGTCGGGCAGGTTGTCCAGATCAGCCAGGCTTTCATCCCTGATCCAGAAGATGTCCAGGCTGGTTTTGTCCCGGGCGATGATCTCGTCATACGTGAATCTGCGCCACCTGCCGTCCGGGTTGTCTTCAGACCAGGTTTCTTTGCGCTGGTGGCGGTTCCCGGGATTGTAGCAGGCAATAAAATCCTTGAGGTCCTGGTAGGTCATCAGATTCTTTTTCTTGGTAAAATGAATATTGGTCCTGAAATCATAGAACCAGACTTCTCTGGTCCAGGGCTCCTTGGCTGCGGGTTTATTATCGAAAAAGATCACATTGGCCTTCACACCTTGAGCGTAAAAGATCCCGGTAGGAAGTCTCAGGATGGTGTGCAGGTCGGTATTGTCCAGTAGCTTTCGACGCACTGTTTCACCGGCTCCCCCTTCAAAGAGCACATTGTCCGGCACCACCACTGCTGCCTGCCCGTTTGTCTTGAGCATGGTCCGCACATGCTGGACAAAATTGAGCTGTTTGTTGGAGGTTGTAGCCCAGAAATCCTGCCGGTTGTAGCGCAAGTCTTCCTTTTCCTGCTTGCCTAGACCATTGGTAATGGTGATGCTGCTTTTCTTGCCAAAGGGAGGATTAGTCAGGACATAGTCGTACCGATCACCGGTATCTGCGATCAATGCATCATTGGGTGAAATGGCTGATTCACCGGTAATTTCTCCGATGTTATGCAGAAAACAGTTCATGAGTGCCAGGCGGCGGGTGTTGGCTACGATCTCGTTGCCGAAAAAGGTCTGGTTTTTGAGAAACTTTTTCTGTTCCTTGTCCAGACTATACTCCCTGACTAAAAAATCATAGGCAGCCAGGAAAAACCCGCCTGTGCCGCAGGCCGGGTCAGCGATGGCCTTTAAGGGTTCTGGCCGGACGCACTCCACCATAGCTCGAATCAGGGATCTTGGGGTAAAATACTGCCCAGCACCGCTTTTGACGTCTTCAGCGTTTTTTTCCAGCAGGCCCTCATAAATATCGCCTTTGACGTCAGCGCCCATCATGACCCAGTTTTCCGCATCGATCATGTGGATGATCTTGAAGAGCTTAGCCGGGTCCTGGATCTGGTTCTGAGATTTGACAAAGATCTGGCCGATCATGCCTTTCTGCTTTCCCAGGCTTCTTAGCAGGGTGATGTAATGGGCTTCCAGGTCCGCGCCTTTCCTGGATTTCAGGCTTTCCCAGCTGTATTCTTCCGGAATGCCTACATCTTTTTTGTAAATCCTGCCGTATTCATCAGCCATCTTGAGGAACAAAAGATAAGTGAGCTGTTCCAGATAATCGCCGTAACTCACCCCGTCATCACGCAGGGTATGGCAGAAACTCCAGACTCTTGAAACAATGCTTGCCGTGTCGTTCATATTATTCTTCGATCTCATTAAAAGTAAATGTTTTGGGCTGACATCAGATCGTGCCTTTTCAGGGTTAAACACCCAACAACAGCTTTTCGGTATTGCCCTCGCTGAAGCGGATAATTACAAAACTTCCCAGTGGCCTTCCTTTCACCCGCCAATTCGGCGCAGCAATCCGTCTTGCCGCAGTTTCTGAATATTTCGCTGTACCGATCGCTCGGTAATGCCAATCTGTAAAGCTAACTCCGGGATGGTAACAGAAGGCTTTTCCCTGCAAATATCCAGAATCTTTCCCGACGCTTTCCCGACGCTTTCCCGACGTTTTCCCGACGTTTTCCCGACTCTTTCCCGACGCCACATCCGTATTCGGCGAACTATCTGATGAAATGTTCACCAAATCAAGCTCTTCTTTGGAGTTCACCCGTCGTTTGTCCGCTCCGCTCTTCAGCCAGATCACTCCGTTCTTGTCGAAGTAAGGCTTATCAAGCCCATTAGGCACGGTCAGCAAGATCACCACGCGGCCATTATCTAAGCTAATATTTTCGGTTCGAACCGTCAGCGGGCTTTTGACAAGGTGACTGGCGGCATTGCTGATGAGTTGATTGATCCGGGCCACATCGGCCTTGTCAAGCCCTGGTGTGCCGCCGTCATCAGCCACACCCAGGTAGATTGTCCCGCCCTCGGAATTGGCAAACGCAGCCAATTCAGAGGCCAGGGATTCAGCATTGCGTATATCTGCCTTGAACTGGCGAGTGCTGTCTTCCCCCAGAGAGATCTGGGCTTGAAATTCATTGATGTTCATCTTTTAATCCCCTTCAGCTGGGCCTTTTCCTCCCGGATACGCGCAAGCAGGCTTTCCGCCGAGTTTTCACCGGAAATCAGTTCCGGGTGTTCCGCCCTCCACTCCCTGGTCAGCTCCCCTTCAAATGCCTTTTTGAGAATGCTCTGCCGGAGGGCTTCAGCCTTTTTCAGGCTGTCTTCAATGGTTTTTTCCAGCTGGTCACAGACAGAGAGGCGGGTTTCGATTTCGGAGACGATGGCTTGTTGTTCATTTAGATTTGTTATTGGTAATTTTAGTGTCTTGAATCTTTCAGTACTTATTTTCTTCTGCGCAACACCTTTTGTAATCAAACCTAATTGTTTTTTTACATAAACATTTTTAAGACAGTTCATTACATATCTTCTGTCCGCAAATTTTTCCCAAACCCTAAATTTTAAACAATCTGCTGTTAGAATAGCGATCGAATTATTTTCAGGGTAAATCGTGCAATCACCAGGCGGATCGCCCATTTTTGTGATTAAAATATCTAACGGTTTTACACTGTGAGGTATTAGTTCTTGAAATTTTTCCTTTGAAACGTATTTTTGATTGATCGAAAAATTTTCATTTGTAATATGCTTCACAAAAATAAGGGGTATTCCCTCTGATTTATAATCAGCAACTTTTAAATTACTCCCAAAAGGGCCTATTCCGATTGAATAGTTGTCTGTTGAGCAAACAGATTCAGGATAACACCACCCCCACCCCTCGGGCAGTTCCGGCAACTCAGCCAGTTCCTTTTCCGTCAATGGAGGCAGGTCTTTGGGCTTTCTGGGCTTGGCGGGGTTCTTACTGCCGTCTTTCTTTGCCTGTTCGCAGGCCTTTTTCCATTCCTCCACCTGTTGCTGATAGTGGGCTTCCCGTTCTTCCTTGATGCGCTCCAAAAGCTTTTCAGCAGGTTCCGGAAGATTCCCGGCCTGTATCTGCTGCTCGCGCCATTCCTGGGTCAGCTTGCCCTCAAAGGCATATTTCAGCACGGCCTGGCGATAAGTTTTCAACTGTTCCCGGGCTTTTTTCAGGCTTTCGATGCCGTTGTCCAGCTCGGAAAAGAGTTCTTCGATTTTTTCTACGATGGCATGTTGTTCAGGAAGGGGGGGAACTTTTATAGGTATTTGCTTCATGGCAGCCTGGTTTAACTTTAATCTGGTTGTACCAGTTACGAAATACCTATAATCTAATTGGTTTAAATAATGACACAAATATCTATTAGAAGAGTATGATTTTAATACATGGGCATGATTATTAACCCAAAATTTCCCATTTACAATGTACGCTTTACTCTTAAACACTTCTAAAAATGGCGCACCATCTTCCCCTAGTAAAATATATTCACCGTCAAAAATGTAATCATCAATCCATCCAACTTGCCCTGTTGCTCCATAATATGGGAACAATAATCTTTTATCTTTCCCGGAAATTCTGGACTGCCTATCTTTGATGTTTACTGGAATTCTTTGCCTATCCAGTATTTCACAAATATCATCAAGCTTCGCTATTTCCCAATTTTCAGGTAAAGATTCTTTGAGATTCTCAAAAGCTAACATATTTACGCCGCCAACGCCTCATTCATCTCATCAATAATCGCATCCAACTCATCACCAAACAACTGGTACATCTTGCCAATGCCGCCCTGTCCGTCAAACGGGGCGTAATCCAGATCATCCCTTTCAATATGCGCGGAGCTGATGACATGGTCCTTGATCATGCGCAGCCAGGTCATCTGCTCCTCGCTGAATTTTGCGGCAGCCCCGGCCTGTTTGCCAAACACCCATTTTTTAAAATTGCGGTCCACGGTCTGATCAAAAGCAGTCAGGGTCTCATCAATACCTGTAATCCGCCGGATCAGGGAAACAAGGGCTGTGAGTTCGCTTTTCGGGGATCTGCCTTTCACCTTTTCCACCTGTTCAAAGGCCTGCCAGACCCTGGCCGGGGCAAGCCCGGGCTTTTTCAGCCTCAAGGTATCCAGCACTTCCCGAAGCATGGAATAGGTGACATGGCGGCGGTTGTACGGCTGGCTGTAGAATATGGAAAGGGCCGTAATCTCATCCTTGTGGGCCTGCATAAAGGCTTTAAAATCCTCAATGACCTCCTGGGCCTTTATACCGGCCTGCCTGTCCCACCCGGCAAATTCAAGCCTGTCCAGATTAACAGTGTCGATGATCTGCTCATGAGATTTGCGCACGGTTTCAATGTATTCGTTCAGCTCGCCGGTGAAGGTGTCTCTGGCCCGGTGAATCAATTCCTTTTGGGCAGTCTGCTGTTGATTCTTATCCGGATCTGTACCCGGCGGCAGATCAAACTTTTGCGCAGCGTGTTCAATGATTCTGTCCGGATTATGGGCATCCAGGAGTTCATGCGTCAGCTGATTAATGGATTTCCCCTGGGCCAGCTTTTTGAACCTGTCTCGCTCATTATCCGAGATCTGCTTATCCAGCCGGGCCAGGCGGCCGGCCAGGGACGAATACAGGTCCTCGTCGGTCTGTCCCATGAGCACGGCCTGGAGCAGATCCTTCAAGGGAACTGATTTTTTGCTCTCCAGGGGGCGGCTGTCGGTTTTAACTGATTTACTAACGCCCACGGCATCCACGATCACAAATCCGGTTTTGGCGCTATGCACCGAAGGAGTCACCTTTTTCAGGTCATCATAGCCCTGGGTCCGGGTTCCCCTGCCCTTCATCTGTTCAAAATAATTTCTGGAACGGACATCGCGCATGAAGACCAGGCATTCCAGGGGTTTTACATCCGTGCCCGTGGCGATCATATCAACAGTGACCGCGATCCTGGGGTTGTAATCATTGCGGAAGGAGGCCAGTACGGATTTGGGGTCTTCCTCGGACCTGTAGGTGACCTTTTTGCAGAAATCATTGCCCTCGGCAAATTCCTCGCGCACTATCTGAATAATATCATCAGCATGACTGTCGGTTTTGGCGAAAATAAGGGTTTTGGGGATTTCTTCGCGTCCGGGGAACATTTCCGGGAGTTTATCCCTGAAGGCCTTGATCACGTTTCTGATCTGGCTGGGATTGACCACGTCCCGGTCCAGATCGCTTGGTGTGTAAACAATTTCTTCATCAAGCTGCTCCCAGCGCTTTTTCCGGGTCAGGCGCTCGCGCTTGTCCACCCATTGCTCGGCCACCAGCCTGGCCCCGTCCTTAGTGATCTTTGTCTCTATCAGATAGGTGTCAAACCCCACATTGACCCCGTCGGCCACGGCTTCTTCATGCCGATATTCACTGACCACGTTTTCATTGAAAAAGGCAAAGGTCCGCTTGTCCGGGGTGGCGGTCAGGCCGATGTAAAAGGCGTCAAAATAATCCAACACCTGTTTCCACAGGTTGTAGATGGAGCGGTGGCATTCATCGATCACGATCAAATCAAAAAATTCCGGGGGGACCTTTTCATTATATTCAATTTCCCTGGGCGAACCCGCAGCCACGAATTCATGGGGGTTGGTCTGCTCCGCAGTATCTTCCAGGTCTTCACCCTTGAGAATGGAATACATGCGCTGGATGGTGCTGATGCACACCTGGCTGTCCGGCGGCACGTACTTGGAATTCAGCCGCCGCACGTTATATAGCTCGGTGAATTTGCGGTTGTCGTCACTGGGCAGAAAGCCCATGAACTCCTGCTCAGCCTGCTCTCCCAGGTTTCTGGTATCCACCAGAAACAAAATCCGTTTGGCATCCGCGTATTTGAGCAGGCGGTAAACAGAAGTTATGGCGGTGTATGTTTTGCCGCTGCCCGTGGCCATCTGAACCAGGGCTCTGGGCCTGTTTTCCCGGAAGGATTTTTCAAGCCTGGTAATGGCCCTGATCTGGCAGTTTCTAAGCCCCTGCACAGGCAGGTCCGGCATGTGCTGCAGGCGCTGGCGCAGGCTGGTTTGTTGCTGGATACTTTGTTTTAATGTGACTGGATGATGAAATGAAAAAACCGGGCGGGCGCGGGGTTTGGGATCTCTCATGTCTGTAAAACGGGTTAATATGCCGGTGCTTTCATAAACAAAAGGAAGGGGCTGGTCGTCTGCGAACCATTTCAGCCTGCTCTGGGCGTAAAATTCAGCCTGGGTTTCATGAGTGCTCAGGCGATGGCCTTCGGTTTCTTTCTTGGCCTCGATCACGCCCAAAGGCTTGCGGTCCACAAACAAAACATAATCCGCAGGCCCCACGTCGGTCTGATATTCCCGAACCGCAAGCCCAGGCCCAAGACTCCAGTTGATGGCTGTTTTATCAACAACCACCCACCCGGACCTCTCAAGCATTGCATCAATGCTGTCCCGTGCTGTTTGTTCTGGCGTTTTGTTCATGGTATGGGTTTGATGAGGTGTTGTAATGGATGCATCTCAGGTTGTGGTGCGACAGCGCCGGAATCCTGCGCATACGCTTGTTAAAACCTCTATTGCTGATAGCTCGGGTTTTTCAACAAATTCATGAATCATACCAGCCCGGACAAGCTCGAAGCTATGAGTTTACTCAAACTATTTGTTCTTTTTCTTTATCAAATGCTTGAATTTCAATACCGCAAAATTGATCTCAATGGACGTTTCAGTATCCGTGGTCTTTAAGTCATCATCCAGTATTTCAGCAATGATCTCACCGCTTTTCTGCATCAAACCCTGCTGTTCGGATTCATCTTTGACATCCGAAAGAATTTTGATGTTTCTGGAAAGTTCCCTGATCTTGGCAAAGGTCTCAATGATGGCAATGGTGGTCTGTACAGCCTGTGGGCTTTTCAGGACCCCGGTGAAATCCTCTTCGAGGTGCTGCGCATTTCACAGGGCAAGTAGTCGCCAGCATATAGAATCCTTTTTCTGTAAATGCTTTTGGAAGGGCGGTGGAGTGCTTGAGTCGATTGAACCGGTCGAAATTTTCGACCAGTTGTTTTTTTTCGTTTAAAGTCAGCTCTTTAACATAATTATCTGGAAACCGTTCCGGATTATTCTTTACAGCTTCGTTAATGCGCTTAGTTTCCACTCCATAGAGTTCTGCCAGGTCACTGTCCAGGATCACCTTGTGCCCTCTGATTTCCAGAACTCTGTTTTCGACATTTTCAAACTTAACGATATTACTCATGTTTATTAACCTTGATCCCGATTTGACCGTTCATTAAGGCGCTGAACGTGCTCCTTACGGGTTGAATATCCGGGTTGCAGGCGGCCCGATTCAATCCTGGCCGTCAGATCGCTTACCTGGTCCTCTGTTATTATTAAAAAGGCTGCGGCCCTGTGTCCGGGCAGGGCACATGCATTAATTGCTGACAGGGGAACCCTATTTATTCCTGTTAAGGATACTTATGATCAATCTTTTCACTGTTTCCATCTCATCCGGTCTGCTCACCGCTATGAACAGGGTCAATCCTGCCAGGGGCTCATTGCTGATGGTCAGTACATCCTGTCAGGCTGTTGAAAATCTCCCAATTGCTGCGTCGCTTCAAAAAGTTCAAACTCTTACGTATGGATAAATACGCTGCGACCTTGAACTTTTTTTGCTCCTTGAACTTGGAATTTTTGAACAGCCTGCCTGATAAGGACTTTTTCAACACACTTCCAGGTGGACATCAGGCGATTGTTTTTTTTGCAGAAACAATAGAAAGCTTGCTGCTGCAATTAGCTTGTTCCCATCAACAAAGGCGTGATTCTTGACTATGAGATATAGCAGGGTCGCGGCTTTTTCCTCAAAGGACGGATACAAATCCTGATTGCCGAATCCCTGACGGATATGTTCCACCGCACTTTTAAAGCCTGGCCCCTGCTCCTGTCCGAAAACTTGCGAACCAAAATCCTTGCGCATCTGTCTTATGACAGCCTGGTACTCTTCATAGGATGGATATGCAACTGCTGCCCTGGTATCGCCTTTGGTATCAAGTCTTTCCTGGTCGTAGTCATCCAGCAGGCGCAGGCCGCTGGCGTAGAGCTTCAGCCATTCAAAGTCTGTATCCCCTGCCTTTTCTTCAATAGCCCGACTTAAGATACGGATGCCGTCTTTTAACTGCCTTACTTCCTGGTGTTTCTGGGACAAACGCTTTTCATTAATGGCATAGCCATGGAGCAGGTAATCCTTAAGCCTCTTTGTAGCCCACTGTCTGAACTGGGTGGCACGAATTGAATTGACTCGATACCCCACAGATATGATGACATCAAGATTGTACAGGTTCATTTTTCTTTTTTTGCCATCAGAGGCAACCTGTTCCAAAATGGAACAGGTTGCCTGCTTATCAAGTTCACATGATTTATAAATGTTGCTGATATGTTTAACAATGGCCGGACGCTGCACACCAAACAACTGGGCTACCTGATGTGCATCAAGCCAGACCGTATCCTGATCAAACGTAACTTTGATCTGAGTCTGACCGTCACTTTCCCTGTATATTTCTACCCTGTTTTCCATTCTCTCAGCTTGTGTGTTTGTTTTGCTTGTTTGTTTGGTGCTTGGGCTCGGACCGAGATAGTTTGCTGAATTATCGAATCATTCGCTCCAAAATATGCCAATATTCTGCCTTAGAGAGCTTGTTTCACCCTCAAAATTGCACTGTAAGAGTTTTCAGATTGCAAGTGGAGTCCTGATATACCATGTTCCCAGGGTGTTATTAGACAAGTGTTGAAGTAAAGCTATGTTGAATTAAGTTCCGGTCAACTAACCACTTTTTTGTAGGGATTACAAGGAAAAATGCTGTCAGCAGAATTCAAGCCGAGCTTTTACATATCTTTCTGGTTCTGCAGATTAAATCTTCTGATCTCCCCGGATAGCTTGGCAATGGTGGCAGCCAAAACAGCAGCATCATCTAACATAAATACCTTCAGCTACTCCAAATTATTTCCTTTCAATCACTCTTCGATGCAGTCCCTATTTGGTTGATTCAGATCACCTTTCTGAGTATTTTGGCTCTGGCGATTCATTTTTTTACCTTTTAACTGGAGGCATACTATGATTGAGCTTGAAAAAAAATTTTGTCCCAACAAGCTGTGCAAACAATATGGTTTAAGTAATAAAGGCAACATTTCTATTCGCGGAAAGTATGGCAAAGACAAAAGTCGCACCTTGCTTTACTGCCGTACCTGCGGCAAACGCTTTGCCTCCACTCATTCCAGCCCCGTATTCGGAACGCATATCCCGGCCGAGACTATCCGCCAGATAATTCATCACACGGCCGAAGGGGTTGGAGTACGAGCTACTGCGCGCTTATTGGGTCTGGACAAAGATACCGTCAACCGCGTGATTTTGCGGGCCGACGAGCACTGTGCCCGTGTGCTTTCTGATCTGTTAATGTCGCTTGAATTGACCGATACCCAAATCGACGAGTTGTGGTCCTTTGTAAAAAAAAGAAAAATACTGGCAGCACCGAAGACCTCGAAGGCCAAAACGGACGAACATGGCTCTGCACAGCTCGCTTAGCTCTTCGATGCTCAACATGGAATTCAATCTGTGAAGCCCCAGAAAAATGATTGTATCAAAAAACGCCTTGTTCATAACTCCACTTCCCGGCCTCCAAACATCTTCTTTCTCTGGACAGCCTGTTCAAAAAGTTCACTGTCTTCAGGACTCAGGTCACTGAGCATGCCAGCGTATTTCATGATGTCAGGCTTTGGGCCCGGGTGCTTTTCTTTTAGAATTTCTTCTTTCATAAGGTGAATCATTTCAATTATTTTGATCACTTTGCAGAATTTTTTCTATGGAAACAGCAACTTTTGGCAGCTCGTCAATACATACATACCAAATGATATCAATGTTCACTCCAAAATAGTCGTGAATAAGTTTATCTCTGATGCCAGCCATACTTTTCCAGGGTACATCGCTATAGCGCAAGCGTGTGTCTGTGCTAAGGCTTTTGGTTGCCTCACCAATGATTTCCAGATTGCGTATAACAGCATCCTGGGTTTTATAGTCCCTGGCAAATAAAGAGTAATCTAAGCCGGAAATATAGCTCAATGTCCTTTTGATGGCCTCCTGAATATCCAGAAGATATGCTTTTTCCGACCGCTTAGACATAGGTAGTTTCCTTTTCAATGGAGTCGGCAATTTCAGGCAGTCGAATCTGCTTCACGCCGTCAGATGTAAGTACATCTACTTTCCCCCCCAAAACATCTTCAAGGTACTCGCAAAGCTCCATAAACTTGAATCCAAGT
>NZ_KN882176.1:81123-183803 GCF_000934755.1 Desulfonatronovibrio magnus | reverse complement strand
TTCAAAGGTTGACATTCGTAACCATTGCGGTTACATAATTCTGTATGATTAAATCCTTTAAGCATAAGGGACTTGAAGTATTTTATTATTATGGATCAACAAGAGGCATTAGTCCCGAGCATGCAGACAAAATATCCAGAATCCTGGATCGACTGAACGCTGCAAATGACATAATTGATATGAACTTCCCAGGGTCCTACCTGCATAAGCTATCAGGAAAACTTAAGGGACAATATTCCGTCCGGGTCTCGGGAAATTGGAGAATATTTTTTAAATTCATAGATAGCGATGCTTATGTCGTTGACTATGATGATTACCATTAAAAGGTGACTATTATGATGACAATGAAAAGACAGCCATCCCATCCCGGATATATTCTGAAGAAAGATTATTTGGAACCACTAAACATTTCTATAACCAGCATGTCTGAAACACTTGGCGTATCCAGAAAAACCTTGTCAAAGATATTGAATGAACGAGGCTCAGTGACTCCTGACATGGCCCTTAGGCTCTCACGAGCCCTAAGCACGACACCAGGCTTGTGGCTCAACCTCCAGAAGAGCTACGATCTTTGGCGTGCAGAACATCTTTCCAGCGACTGGAAAGATGTACGTCCCTTGACATCACAAGTCCTGCATTCTGTCTGAAAATTATGATGGTTGTCCCACGCTCATGACGGTTACCCAAGCCTACGGCTAATTTCTGGGGCAGTCTTGGCCCATGATTTCTGAAGACTGACAAAAGAAATCTTGACAATTCAGGTAGGTTTGGACTTCTGTCAGAACATGCACGTAGTCTTGACTCCATGTATCCTCAGCCTGGACACTCAAATCATCCTGTCAAAATGCAGCTATGACTGCCTTCACCTCCACTCCAGCCGCAATAAATTTCTTGTAACTTCCCCCCAAGGCAGTGTATTGTACATCCTAAGGACAGAACTTTGGCCTGTCTCGCAGTTCTACACGCTGGACACAAGATAAAGTGCCAACTGCTGCCAATCTTGTTGGCGCAAACTTAAGAGTCAGTTCTGTTGGCAATGCTGGTAATATGCTGATATTTAACAATTTTATTGTATGGCATAGATAGTGCTTAAGTTTAAAACGGGATGTTCCTGAACAATTTTAGCTCAATTAAGGAGATACGTAATGATCAAAACCACCATTTTATCTATCTGCTTTTTTTTACTGACCGTACCGGCATTTGCTCAGCTGGTCGTCGACGGCTGTCCGATCCAGGCCTATACAAAATGCCCTGGGGTCAATTTAAGCAATGCCAACCTGGAAGGTGTCAATTTGCAGGGTGCCTACCTGAAGGGCGCCAATCTTCGAAACACCATCCTCAGAAACGCCAATCTCATTGACGTCTATTTATACGGGGCTGATCTGACCGGTGTTGATTTAACCGGCGCTGACTTAAGCAAGGCTATCTGGCCTGATGGACGGGTCTGCGCTTTCGGGTCCATTGGGCAATGCAACTGAGCGTTCTAAACATTCAACAACACACGGAGAAAGAACATGATAAAAATTTCCAGGGTGACTATTGTGACCGTGGCCCTGATGCTCTGCCTGATTTCCTTAGTCCTTTCAGGGTCGGCCTTTGCCCAGAGGTTTGTGGACAATGGGGACGGGACGGTGACGGATACGATGACGAGGCTGATGTGGACCAAGGATGCCG
Source organism: Desulfonatronovibrio magnus (assembly GCF_000934755.1). Taxonomy (NCBI): domain Bacteria; kingdom Pseudomonadati; phylum Thermodesulfobacteriota; class Desulfovibrionia; order Desulfovibrionales; family Desulfonatronovibrionaceae; genus Desulfonatronovibrio; species Desulfonatronovibrio magnus. The sequence continues at coordinate 182,129 of NZ_KN882176.1, read as the reverse complement.
ATCCGTTCGGCAGATTGAATTGGGAGGACGCCGTGTCCAGGTGCGAGTCTTTCAGCATCTCCGGTATTGGCGGATGGCGACTGCCGAGCATGGATGAACTTGTGGCTTTATCCCATGCAATGCAAGGCGGACATCCCTTTACCGGGATCCAGTACTCCCCCTACTGGTCCAGTACGACCGACGCGCCCCCCACGGACATCGCGTGGTTTGTGAACATGCACAACGGCACCGTATACAACTTCCTCAAGACCCGCACCTACCACGTGTGGCCGGTCCGCTCCGGACGGTGAGGTACTTTGGAGCTTGCCTGGAATTTTTGGTTGATCAACACTTTTACACTGTCTGCACCACAAGGGAAATGATAATGAAAAAACTATTCCTGACCACCTTCCTGGCCCTGGCCTTACTGTTCATGGCAACGCCCAACCTTCATGCCGCCACTGGCACCTACATCGACTGCGTCCACGGCTGCCCCGACCTGATCGACTGCAACAACTGCTGCAACGAAACGTTCAGGAGCATCCTGCGGGCCTGTGATGCTAAACGGGACCAGTGCGAAGCCCTGTGCCCTCCGGGGGACATGGATTGTCTCTTCGCATGCGTCAAGTTCAGAAGCGATTGCCTCATGCAGGACATGCGGGATTTTGACTGCCCACACTGGAAGGCAGGCGGTCCGCAGCCTGGCTTGACAATGACCAGCTGCCAATTCTGCCATTAGTGGTACTATTTACGGTGATGATATGGCAATCAGCAAAAACTGGTGGACAACCTCCAATAAAAATGGGGTACAGCAGGGTACATAATATCTATCAAGCAAAATGTACCCCAAGCCGTACCCCATAAAATATTAAGAATAAATGAACCATAGTAAACCTTAACATACTGCAATGGACATGCAATACGTTGAAATTACTTATGAGCTCTTCACCCGGGCGGCCCGAGACCGAACTTGTGAGTAACTTATACCCCTCGTTCCCAGGCTTCAGTCTGGGGACGTCTTGTTCTTGCGGCTCCAGCCGCTTCTTCAAAATGTGGCTTAAGCCACAAAAAAAGAGGTGTTCCCAGGCTGGAGCCTGGGAACAAGAAAAAATCTGGATTCCGGCTTTCGCCGGAATGACGATAAAGAGAAATAGTTTGCTTTAACCGTCACCCCGGACTTGATCCGGGGGCCAGTTTTTTTTAGTTACTTGTAAGTTTGAAAAAATGAATTGAGTTTGAAAGTGCTTTTTTCATTGACTGGTGGAGGCGGCGGGAGTCGAACCCGCGTCCAAGAATGTTCCACTCAAGGCTTCTACAGGCTTAGTCTGACTTTAAATCTCGCAATGAAGTAAGCCTCAGACAGGCATTTCAGAGCCAGTCTCAACTTGTCTTAACGTTTATCGCCTTGAGACAGGGCTATAAACGAGCAGCCTGATGGGGTGTCGTCGCTTCCATATTGCTTATCAGGCATGGGCAAAAGGAAACGTGGCTGATCTAAGCAGCCATTGCGTATTCGTTGTTTTTGGCAACTAATTGTTTGCTGCGTGTTTAACGAGGTCCCCACAGCACCTCGGCCTGCAACCTCGGCTTCAATCATCCCTGTCGAAACCGTTTCGCCCCCTTTAGATAAGATGGGTCAATTGGTTGGAAATATCATTTATAATCATTATGTACGGTCTGGCAATAAGAATTTTCAAAAAAAATTTTGAACTGGGCACAAAATTCTGCCTTAAGTTTTTCTGCCTCAATCCGATAAAGTAATTAAGCTCGCAAATGGAACTAATGGCCAAAGGAGGTACAACATGAATATCAGCAGCGTAAATAACTTTAATTTAGACACTTCAAGTGCAATTCAAAATGAAAATGCCGCAAAAGGACAGTCACGAGCTGATGAAGTAAAGGCTCTCCAGAAGTCCCGCCTTAACCGGCAAATAGTGCAGGACCCAAGTTTGGTCTCCAAGATTGTGGCTTTAGAAAGCACTATGGTCTATAACTCAAGTGCAGAACTCGTTCAGGCGGTATCAGCTTCAAGACTCGCTGATTAAAATAGTCTGGTCAACAATCCATCAACACAAACGGCTTGAAAAGGCCAAACTGAAAAGCCCCGTACCTCATTTAATGGCAAAAGTGGTACGGGCTTTTCTTTTGCAGGCTTAGACCCTTAGATGTGACAGAGGGGCTTGCTTTTCCGAGGCCCACTTGCTTATAAATAACACGTTTAAAAATATCGGTTACTAATCAAGCGGATCCCGGAGTACAAGTCTCATGCTTTCGGGAGCATAACTCGATTCTAAAAAAAGTCGATTGGGGACAGCCCGCGCAAGCCAGGATCTATTCAGCCGGTTATCTATCTTCCTGCTTAGATTTGTCTATCACCTTTTCACCTACCCTTTTGGCCAGGAAATACGAGCCAAGTAAAATCAGGGCGCTGAACACGATCCATGTATATCCTTCAAGACCTACCTCAAGATATTCCAGATATGCTCCAAACGCATAAAGAATTGAACATAAAATAGTATTCCAGGCAAGAGTACCTGCAAAGGTCATCACCACAAAGTGCCCGGCTTTCATCTTGGAAAGGCCGGCTGGAACCGACACTAAACTCCTGAAAGTAGGCAGCCAGCGGCCAAAAAAAATAATATAGTTTCCCCATCTGTCATAGTAATATTCAATATCTTCCAAGTCTGATGGCTTGAGCAAAAGCTTCTTTCCATAAGTGCTAAGAAAATGGGAAAACTTTTCATAGCCAATTATCCTTGCAAGAGCATAAATAAAAGAAGAACCAATGGTTCCTCCAGTGCTGATAATCAGGATTACCATAAATAATGAACTGTACGACCTGGCCAGCGTTTCAAACAGAACAAAAACCACAAACTCAGGTGCGGAAACAATACTTAGTAAAAAACCTATGAGATAAGAATACATACAATTTTTATTAATTTAATGAAAAGTAAAAAGTTATCAGTTGGCAGACACTTACGCAATAATTCCCTGACCACTACATTCATGATGGGGCTGCAAAAAGTCATTCTTGGTGTCACAGGGGTCAGAAGTCAGAGATCAGAGGTCAGACTTCAGAGGTCAGACTTCAGGGGTCAGATGTCAGAGATCAATGACAACAAATACTTATGCAGATTATTTTTTCCTGAATAATTTATTTCCCGACTTTCTGCAGGTACATCATTCATGACTTGATTAAGTTACTGCGGGGGCAGGTGCTACGGTCCACATGACACATGCAAAACGCTGCGCTGTTACCAACAGTCCAGCCTTGTACCTATCTTGAAAGATTGAGTATTGCAATTCATGATTTTTAAGCATAATCTTATCATATTGTAACGCTCATGCGGGCTGTGCCCGCAACCCAACTGAAAAAGGGATCGTCAGGTTGGGCTCTAAATGATTTCCTGGTGCCTGTGTAACGCTTTGGATGTGGCACTGGGACTGCCTTTTTTGCCACATATGTTGTCGGATTGTTTAAATGCTTGCTGTTCCTGAGGACAAAACTGTAATAAAGGAGTAAACATGAGTGATAAAAGACTGCATTTAAAAAAGGCTGAGCAAAGCCTGCACTTGAGTCTTAAAGAGGATGAAACCATTGATGATCAGCTCAAGCAAAAAATTCTCAGAGCCATAAGCGAGGTTCAGGGTGCCTTGGAGATTATCCGCAAAAGAGAGAGCAAAAAATATCATCACGATTCCGGAGACGATGATGATATGTGGGTTGTTTAGCAGGCCAGGTAAATACTTGCGTAAGCACCTGTTGAGGATTGACCGGATTTTGCTGATTGAAAAAAATAAAGGTATAATCCAGCTGAGGTCAACATCTGTCAGGCCTTTTTAGTAACTTACTCCTGAAACTCTGTCATAAAAAAAAGAGAATTTGAACCGCAAAGGCGCCCCGGTTGAATGGCCTTCGGGCTTGCTCTTCGAGCAATCCAACTGGGCAGGCAAAGGACTCAAAGTTAAAGAAAATAAGGAAGATATATTTTTGAAAACCGGGCATCGGTTTTCAAAAAGGCTGCCTTTTCATTTGCCGCCTGCCTTGTTAAACAGACGAAGTCACCGTCGCAGATTTACCCGGTTTAATATCCGCCATTTAACTGGGCGGGTTTAACTGGGTTCCCCGGCAAATGAAAAAACTTCTTTCTTCCTTTGCGCCCTTTGCCTGCCCGGTTTAACAACGCTGAAAGCGTTCCTGCGCAGCAGGGTTTAACTGGGCGTCTTGAGTGAGTCTTTTTACCCAGTTGAATACACGAAGTGTAGGCGCAGCCATTCAACAGGGGCGAACGGGCGGTTAAAATTTCTTTTTTGGGGTTGCGGGTACACCCCGCATTAGAGTACAAAGCTCGACAGGGAGAAGCTGTTTGCCCCCTGACGAGTTTATCTGTCGGCAAATCCTTTTCCATAACACTCTAAAACAGTACTGTAGGTCTGCGACACCAGTTTCTTCCTGGTTTTCCCAACAGTAGGAACCCGGTCAAAAAGTTCTAAATCCACCTCAATTTTATTGTACTTGAAAAGATTAATGATGTGAGGGGCAAACTTGATATTGTGATATACAACTATACTTTTGTTCTCGGCTGTCAGAGGTTTACCCTCAAGCCTGCGGTATTTGAAACACGCAGGAACAACATCGGCATCTGACCTTATGGCAGCTTCAAAAAGGGCTCCTTTGAACGGCAGGACAGATGTTCCATCAGATGTTCTGGCTTCAGGAAACAGGCCCATAAAAAAACCATGGTCCAGTACAGCTGCAATTTTATCTATTTCCTGCCTGAGCTGAGTGTACTTTCTTCTTTCCACAAATACTGTCCCCCCCAGCTTGGATATATGGCCCATAAAAAAAGTTCTTGAAAGTTCCACGGAAGAAATAAACAAGGTAGGCCTCAAAGCTGCCAGAATGAATACATCAAGATAAGACAGATGATTGGCCACGACCATGGTTTTTCCCTGAAAAGCCCGGCCATTACTGTGATCTTTGATTCTAACCTGCACACCCATAATCCATAGTAGAATCGGACTGAACATGGCTGTATTGCGACTGATCCGATCCAGCCTCTTTTTAGGGTCACGATAAAAAATCAGAGTTAGAACAGAGATAATCGTAAAAATAATTACCAGATAGATGGAGGAAATAATTTTTAGTATCTGTTTCATATAAGCTCCCTGCAATCCTTCAAAAGGTTCAAAGGCGTACTGGACAATTCTACTTTTTTCAGACTGGAGCCCGGGCACGAGGGGCGTAAGTTACATACACTTTCGATCTCGGGTGCTCCAGGATAAATCGCTAATCCACGGCAAAAATCAATAAAAAGCAATCACAAAGACGCCTGCAACCATGACTGCAGCAGCGCCCACCCTGGTTTTCAGATCCTTTTCCATAAAAAAAAGTCCTCCAATTAAAACCCCCATAATGATACTGGTGCGTTTAATGGCAATAACATAAGGAACAAGACCGATTTTAATAGCTGTCATCTGACAGACAAAGCCAGCTCCAGTGAAAAAGCCAATCAAAAGAAGAAGTGGATAGTTCCCTGACAGCTTGCCCCGCAATGATTGTCTGTTAATCAGAAGTACTACAGTCAGCCCAAGAGAAATAAAGCTCTGCACGCATACAGCCCAGAAAAAAGGAGAACTGGACATTACCCCGATTTTATCCATATTAGCTGCGATGCTCCATATAAATGCCACACCCAGCATGAGCCTGGCTCCGGGTTCGCGCGTAATTGCCTTTAAAGGACTGAATATTGTTTTTCTATGTCCAATACCAAGAAGGTAAGAACCGACAAAAATCAGAAAAACTCCCAGATATCCTGGCAATGCAGGAACATCCCCTACCATAATCGGCGAAGTAAAGAGCAGAAAAACAGGGGTAAAGCTAAGTAATGGCAGGCTGATGGACAAATCCGACATATTGATGGCCCGGATATATAACAAAGTAGCCAGTATATTCAGCCCACCGCCCACAATAAGGGCTACCCAAAACTCAGCTGGAAGATTTTCAGGAACATGGGTAAAAAAAAGCAGGGGCAAAATAAATGGCAGACTGAATACCTTCCAGACCCAGGCAATGGTGATTACATCAAAATCTTTCAGGGATTTTTTGCAAAGGCCGTCTTTGGCGGCTTCGCAAACAGCTGTCAAAAATGAAAGTATAATCCACATGTAAAAACCTTTCAGGAGTGGATAAAAACTTTCTCATTCTTGCCCAGAAGACAAAACACCTCATAAGAAATGGTATTCCACCAGAATGCCAGCTGATGAACACTTATCTCACCCAGTTCATCTCCTCCAAGCACAAAAACTTCGTCTTCAGGGCTGATATCCGGAACATGGGAGACATCCACCGCACTCATCTGCATACAGACCCGGCCCAGAACCGGCAGCATATGTCCTTTAAAAATCATCCACGACTTATTGGACAGACTTCTGGAATAATTGTCCGCATACCCACACCCAATAATTGCCACCCGCATATTTCTGGGGGCCACAAAAGTTAGTCCGTAACTTATCCCCTCACCTCTAAGCAGATTACTGACGGATAAAACCGGCGCCTTGACCCGCATGGCCTGCTTAAGGCAGTCTCCTTTTCCCTCACAGCAGGTTCCGGTAAATGGATTGCCTCCGTACAGGGCAATGCCCGGCCTTGCTATATCGCCTATGGTTTCAGGTACATTGAGAATGGCAGCTGAGTTGGCCATGGTTTTCTGATGAATGAAACCTGCCTGATTAAAAAAATCTGAAACCTCCTGCATGCACTTCCACTGCTCAATCACCTGATGATTCATCAATGGGTCATCTGCAAGGGCAAGATGAGATGAAATAATTGTCAGGTTTACTTTGGGATTGTTTTGCAAAAAATCAATCAACAGACCCACCTGATCACATTTAAAACCCAGCCTGTTCATTCCTGTATCAAACTTCAATCCCACAGGCAAAGGAGATCCATGAGGATCCATATTTGATAAAAGTTGAAGTTGTTCCCAGGAATGAATGAAAGGAATGATATTTTTCTGTCTGATTATAAGAACATCATTGTCATTCAGGGGCCCCATAAGAGAAAAAATTCCAGCCTCCGGCAGCACAGACCTTAAAATCAGGCCTTCAAAAACAGGCCCCACTGCAAAGTATCTTGCACCCTGCTTCCAAAGGGCCATGGCTACCTGCTCCATACCATGACCATAAGCGTCTGCCTTGACTACAGGCATCAAATCAACCCCTGCAGCACGCGCCAGTATCTGATAATTATCCCTGATGGACTGCAAATCTATTTCAACTTTAAGCATTGTTGCTCAACCGCCTATAGAAGACATAATTCTACTGCATATGCTTTTTTCTGAACTCCCACGCGCCCCCATTATTTCATGCCCCATTGGTTTTTGCAATCCAGCTCTTTCCAGTACTATGCGCACCCTTTCTTTACTTATTTTTTTTGACCGTAACAAAGGAAGCAGTCTGAAGTCATTGTCTGAAAAAAGACAGGTTCTAAGCCTGCCATCTGCAGTTATCCTGAACCTGTTGCAGGTTCCGCAGAAATGATTGCTAAGAGGAGATATCACCCCTATCCTGCCCTGCCCTTCAACCAGGTCATAGACAGCTGCAGGCCCATGATTCAAGCTGCTGAAAGGCGCAGGCACAATTTCAACCATATTTTGCACTTCACTTACAATATCATCGGCAGACCAGAAATGTTCCTTCTGCCAGAGAGTTTTATGACCTATGGGCATGAATTCAATAAAACGAATATCAACAGGAAGCTCCATGGCCATATTTACAAAATCAGACAATTCATCGTCATTAACGCCCTTAAGAGCCACCACATTTATTTTGACCCGTATGCCAAAATTAAGACAGCGCCTTATGCTGGCCATGACATTATCAAGACAGTCCATGCCGGTTATGCGCTGATATTTATGACGGTCCAGGCTGTCTAATGATATATTGAGCCCCTTTATTCCAATATCCTTAAGGGCTCTGATCTTGCCTGCTATCAATGTCGCATTGGTGGTCAAACGCATGTCAAGATCAGGCAAAGTGGTTTTCACCCTGTTAAGAAAATACAGAATATCCTTGCGGACAAAAGGTTCCCCACCGGTCAACCTGACCTTTTGTACATCCATTTCTGAAAAAATGCTCAGAAGATAAATCATCTCTTCATAAGACAGAATTGTCTCATGAGGCATAAACCTTGACTGACAAGGCCTGCAATAAAAACAGCGCAGATTGCATCTGTCGGTGACACTCAATCGCAGATAGCTTATAGTCCTGCCAAAGTTATCCTTTATCATGTGAATTTACTGTCTTGAGAGTTAAAAGTTATTTGTTATTTGTTATTTGTTATCTGTTATTTGTTATTTGTTAATGGCCAGGCTTAGAGCATCCACTGGTTTTCATGAAAGAAAATCCGGGCTGTTTCTTCAGCAATATCAACTGAACATGCCTTAAGCCCCACTTGCCTGCGTATTAATTCTCGCAATTGAGCCCTTTTTTCTGCGTACTGATCAATGCCGCAAACCGGGGTATAATTTACTCCAAGATCATCTACACGAGATTCATATAAGATGCCCTGATGATCACCCTTGACCTCTTTACCAAGAATAGCCTGAAAAGTTTTTCTACTGCCAAGAATATCATGACAGACAAGGTCAAACTTACATTTTCGGGACTCCACACAGGGCGCACAGGAGGGCATTGCTTGAAAAACTTCATGTCCTGTGCCATATGGTCCGGTCTCAAAACAACAAGCTGATGATAGAAAAAACGCCAGTACTTTTGTCCCTGAGTGGGCAGCGAGATGCATGGTTCCGGTATCCGGAGTCAGCACAATTTCTAAAGATTTAATAACCTCAGCCAAATCTAAAAGCGATGTCCTGCCCACAAGGTTAACCACATCACTATGCAAAGTCGAACTGATTTCCTGTTGAAATTTTCTGGCATGAGCCATTTCAGCACTGCTGCCCAGAAGATAAATTTTTTTGCCTCTGCATTTATCACGGACTGCCCTGGTCAGTCCCGCCAGGGTCGTTAAAGGTACTGATCTTCTGGAATCACGTCCGGCCATGACAACCCCTATCCCGCTACCCTGGTCTGAAGCCAGAGGATTGACTTTGGCGGGTGACAAAGGGTTTGGAGCGTATAGCCCCCAGAAATCCATAAGGTTAATGCTGCTCAGACGTCTGTGGGCACAAAGTCTGAAAAAAAGCTTGGTCCATTGATGTCTTGCTTCCTGACCATCATAATTAATATACCCACGCACTTTTTCGGGAGAGAAAAGCCTGGACAGGGCAAAATTCATCCCTGAATAATTAAGGTTTACAACCAGTTCATAGTTGGTGGCTGATAATTTACTCTTGACTTGCAGGTTGTGGCGCATAATCTCAGCAGAGCTCATCTTACCGGAACCATGGGCATGCAAGGCATGAATCTCAACTCCCGGATAAACAAGCTCAGTTAGAGCTGCCAAAGATTTATCAATACAGAGATGGACCCGGGAATGCTGCTGCAAAGACTTTACAAGCCGACTGGTCTGCAATAAATCACCAAGGCGGGCCAGTTGTATAATGAGAGTGTTGGTATTCAATGTTCCCCCTGAAGACGGCAAGCTTATCTCAAGACTCCAAAGTGGGCAACCATGACTTGCCTGTGCCGGTTTATGACAGAATACAGGAACAACATACAACCCAACTTACACAAGAATCGTTAAGTTGTTGCGATAACAGGATTTTTCAGGCTGAAGGCTGAAGGCTGAAGGCTGAAGGCTTATAGCTCAAAGCTTATAGCTGAAGGCTGAAAGATCATAGCTGGAAGTTGAAAGTTGAAGGCTGAAGAGTTTGGATCTTGTGCATTATTGCTGTAAAAAAATCTTGTTTTTTGGTACAGGATTGAAGCAGTAAGTCATTAATACAGAAGGTTTAACAGACATGCGCTATTTTCCGATTTTTCTAAATATATCTGACAAAACCTGTTTAATTGTGGGTGCGGGCAGTGTTGGGCTGAGAAAGATCAAAACTCTCATGTCGTGTTCTCCAGAGAAAGTCATCGTTATTGACCCTTTCACTGACTCACTCGACATCCAGGATCAGGACTCCAGACTGACGCACCTTAAAGAATCATTTAATGTTACTCATCTTGAGGGTTGCAGCCTGGTTTTTGCCTGTACCAATGATCCTGAAGTAAACGAAAAGGTAGCCCGGGCCTGTCAGGAAAAAAACATTCTGTGCAATGTAGCGGAAACTCCTGATCAGGGTGACTTTATTTTACCCGGTGTCTTTTCCAGGCAAGACCTGATTATTGCTGTTTCCACTTGCGGATGCAGTCCGGCCCTGACCGCAAGAATAAAGCAGGACTTAAGTGACATCTACGGACCGGAATACGCCCTCTTGACCGAACTGCTTGCAGCAGTTAGGAAAATCATCCTGCCCCTTGATTTGCCTCAGAAAAAAAACCGAGAGTATTTCCGGGCAATTGTTGATTCAGAGGCATTACCCCTTCTGAAACAGGGCAAAAGTCGGCAGCTTGCAGAGCTTTTACAGCAAATCCTGCCATCAGACACACATAACGAGGTACAAGGTGTAGTCAATGATCTCATTTAGAATTTTAGACTTTTTCATTGCCCTTCTTTACCTGACTGGAGCATTGTCATTTTTGCTGGGTCTTATTTATTCCCGCAAGAAAACCCAGGACTGGGCGGTTATTGTTACTGCTGCAGGCTTTGGACTGCATACTCTGGACCTTGTTCTCAAGTATGCACTGGGCCTGGGTCAGGTCCTGACCCATAATCAGTTTTATATCAGCCTTCTGGCCTGGTGCTTTTTGCTCTGTTATTTTTTTGTGTGGTGGAAACTTAAACTAAAATTTCTCTCCATCACTGCAGCGCCACTTGCTCTGCTCATTTTCACCGGTTCTCTTGCCATTTCACCCACCACACTGCCCGTTCCCGGTCTGTTGCAGGGGTTATGGTTCAGCCTGCATATCGGATCTTTGTTTATGAGCATGGCCCTGCTGGCCATGGCTTTTGGCGCAGGCATATCTTATTTGTATCTTGACAGGAAAATAAAAACCAAGACCAAACTGAGCAGCGTATCCAAAGATATTCCCTCACTGCAAAGCTTTGACAAGGCAAATCATATAGCTGTCATTGCCGGATTTCCTCTTTATACTGTGGGAGTATTATCAGGCTTTATCTGGGCTGCCTTCACATGGAAAACCATCTTCACCTGGGATCCCAAAGAGATCATTACCATGGTTATCTGGTTTGTATTTGCCTGGCTTTTTCATCGCAGGATATCCGGTGCCTGGCGTGGCAAAAGAACAGCTCAAATGGCCATCATTATTTTCATTCTCTCCCTTGCCTCATTTGTTGGCATCAACTTTTTTACGGAAACACATCACAGCTTAAGGCCGTAATGGAACAAAGAATATACCTTTTTGGACTCAACCACAAAACAGCTGACGTTGAGATCAGGGAAAAGTACGCCCTGTCAGGTTTCAATCCCAGAGAGCAGGCACTCATAAACAGTCAAGGTCCAGTGGGAGAAGCTCTCATTCTATCCACCTGTAACAGAGTTGAGGTGCTCTGCGTCGGCAACCATGACAGGGAAGAGGTTCAGACCAGAGTTCTTGCCACCTGGTCCAACTATTGCGGACAAAGCCAGGATGTGCTGAGAGATCATATCTACGTACATGAGGGACAAAATGCAGTCCATCATCTGTTCAGCGTAGCTTCCAGCTTAGACTCCATGGTTCTTGGCGAACCTCAAATCCTGGGCCAGCTGAAAGACGCTTACCGCAAAGCAGTAAAAGAAAAATCTGCAGGGGTGATTGTCAACCGTCTGCTGCACAAATCTTTTTCTGCAGCCAAACGTATTCGAACGGAAACAGCAGTTTCATCCAGTGCTGTCTCCATCAGCTATGCTGCAGTAGAACTGGCCAAAAAAATTTTTGGAGAACTGCAGGATCAGTCTGCCATGCTCATTGGAGCTGGTGAAATGGCAGAACTTGCCGCCATGCACCTGCTCAACAGCGGCCTGAAAACAATAATGGTGGCCAACAGAACACCTGAAAGAGCAAGGGAACTTGCTGACAAATTTCAAGGCGAATCCATGTGCATGGAAAAAATGCTGGACAACCTGCACAGGGTAGACATTGTAATCAGTTCTACCGGAGCTCAAAGCACTATCATCAATGCGTCGCAGATCAAAAACATTCTCAGGCAGAGACGGCACAGACCAATGTTTTTTATTGATATTGCCGTACCCAGAGATATTGATCCCGATGTCAATTCACTCGACAGTGTCTATCTCTACGATATTGACGATCTCAGAGAAGTGGTGGAGGAAAACCTGGCCGGCAGAAGAGAAGAGGCAGCTAGGGCCATGGATATTGTAAAAGAGGAAGCTGACAAGTTTGAACAATGGCTTCAATCTCTGGACCTGAGTCCCACCATTGTGGACATGCTCAACCATGGTGAAAGTATTGCCCGCAAAGAGCTCAAAAAATCTTTACGCAGCCTTGGGCCTGATGTGGATGAGCAAACCAGGGCTGCCATGGAGCAGCTTAGCCAGTCCTTAGTCAAAAAACTGTATCATGCACCTATAGTGTTTCTCAAGAGAAGATCAAGAGAAGAAGGATCTGCAGAAAAATTCATTGATCTGGCGAGAAGATTCTTCAACCTCGATGACGAGAACATCCCCCCCGACACTCATCAAAACAGGAAAAGGAATTAAAACATGCGCTCTTACCTTGTGGAAGAAATAAACAGCCAGGATATGGCAAAAATACTGGACAGCATCAGTCAAAAAGCTTTGAAACGCCCAGTGGAAGGACTTTATTGGATGATGGTGCCCCAAGACCTTCTCACTGATGAGCAGAAGGCGCATGCCGGGCAATGCGGACCCCATTATATGGCCGTTGAAGTTGGGGATGACTGGATAAAACTTGAACTCCTGGTCAGATGTGAGAAAATTATCCGCTGTGACTGCATATCATACGCCACCAATGAACAGCGCGAAACTATGATTAACTTCATTGATCAGCTCATCAGAAATCAGGATGTCAGGGTATGATAGCCACTTACAAGTAACTAAAACCAAATAAGCAATAAATTCAAAGCATTATGGTTTTGCCATACAGATTGCTTCGGTCGCTTAGGCACCCTCGTGGGTGACAGATTTACAGCAACCACATCCCTGACAGCTCAGCTGTCATTGCGAGCGAGTCTTCGAGCGCGGCAATCTCTAACGTGTTAAGGCTGTTTCAAGTTTTTACGATTTTTGCTTATGATTGATGCACATTTGCCTGAAAAGTTCCGTCAAAGATGGGAGCTTTTTGCCTGGCACAGGGACTGTCCCTCGCTGTGTAAATTTTGTCATCAAAGCAAATCTCTTCCAGGAACCAATGCAGTATCAATCTTTTTTATAGTACCTCGCGGGGACTGTCCCAATTTCCAGAAAAGTGACAGACTCTTAAAGTTTCTCTTAGGTTCGGTCCCAGGCCGCCCGGGTGAAGAGCTTCTAAGTAACTAGAATCATATTGACAATAAAATCAAATACTTTCAAATTTCAGTATATTTGCTCTTGTTCCCAGGCTCCAGCCTGCGAACACCTCTTTTTTTTGTGGCTCCAGCCACATTTTGAAGAAGCGGCTGGAGCCGCAAGAACTAAACGTTCCCAGGCTGGAGCCTGGGAACGAGGGGTATAAGTTACTCGCGGATTAGGTCCCGGGCCGCCCGGGTTAGGAACTTACAAGTAACTTGAATCGTTATGCTAATAAAATCAGATGGTTATAATTTTCATATTTTGACGATTTTTGCTTTGATTGATGCACATTTGCCTGAAAAATTCCGTCAAAGATGGGAACATTGCACCTAGCACAGGGACTGTCCCTCGCTGTGTAAATTTTATCATTTAAGCCAATTTCTTCCAGGAACCAATGCAGCATCAATCTTTTTTATAGTACCTCGCGGGGACTGTCCCAATTTCCAGAAAAGTGACAGTATCCTAAAGTTACTCAAAGTTTCGGTCCCGGGCCGCCCGGGTGAGGAGAGTTAAGTTTGGGCGATAACCTTACTTTTTAGGCTGAAGGCTGAAGAACAAGGATCGTAGGCATCATTGCTCTTTCAAGGTTATAAAAATTTCTTGTTACCACTCGTTCCCAGACTCCAGTTTGGGAACAATATGCAAACTCACCTAATAGATCATCATAGATTATGCTTGACCCTTTTTCCAACCCGTAATAAAGCCCGGCAATACAATCATTGCTTACTATAGAGGGATCAGGCATGCAAAAAAATACTCACTCCAAAAAACGAAAAAAACCACCCCAATATCCATCTCACCGCTATCCCTTATTACTACCAATAAAATTTACGTAATTGTTTAGACCTTAGCCCTCGGACCTCAGACTTTAGACCTCAGACTTAAGACTTTGGACTTTAGACTTCAGTCTTCAGCCTTCAGCCTTCAGCCTTCAGTCTTCAGTCTTCAGTCTTTGGCCTTAAGTCATCAGCCCAGGACTTATTAACATTAAACCTTTTATTCCACGAGGTTAAAATAATGCAAGAGTGGATCACACAACTCCAGAACATTGTAAATAACGTAGACAAACTGAAAAAATACATTAATCTGTCACCCCAGGAAGAGGAAGCAGTCACATCCATGAAAACCAAATGGGGAACAACACCCTACTTTGCTTCCCTTATGGATTCTGATGATCCCGACTGTCCCATTCGTAAGCAGGTTATCCCCAACAGGCTCGAACAGCAGAACTGCTACGGTCTTCAGGACTATCTGATTTTCAAGGAAAACAGGGCTGTAGGCGAAAAGCGCCCTGATTGTATCGCCAGACAGTATTACGATCGCATCGCATTTACTGTAACCGATATTTGCGCCAACTATTGCAGACACTGTTTTCGCAAGGAACTGGTAGTTGATCAGGAGCTGAGCCTGAGGTTTGACCTGAATGAAGGACTGGACTGGATAAGAGAACATACAGAAATACGCGACGTGCTCATCACCGGGGGAGATCCCTTTATTCTGTCAGACGAAAAGCTGGACCGGATCATAACTGAGCTGCGCCGTATTCCGCATGTACAGATGATTCGCTTCGGGACCAGAATACCCATTGTGCTGCCTCAACGCATAACTCCCGGACTCATGGAAATTCTGGGGGATTTTCACAGAGTTCCCATCTGGATCAATACCCAGTGCAACCATCCCAAAGAAATTTCAGACCAGACTGCAGAGGCAGTATTCAACCTCCTCAAGTGCGGAGTTAATGTCGGAAACCAGGCCGTCCTGCTCAAAGGTATCAATGATGATGTGGATACCTTCAGAGACTTGCATCAGAAACTGCTTTCAGTTAGAATAAGACCATATTATCTGTTTTATTGTGAACCAGCACCTGGAATTGATCATTTCAGAACACCAGTGGAAAGAGGAGCAGAACTTATCAGGGATGCTCTAAGAGGCCATACAACAGGACTTTCCCAGCCAATGTATGTTATTGCCACAAACATTGGTAAAATTCCGCTTATGCCGGACTATTATATTCACGACAAAAACGATAAAGAATATATTTTGAGAAATTACAAGGGCCAGACCACTACTTTACCGGTTATCAAAGATTAATCTCTTCCTGGCTTTGAAAATTATCTAACAGCTCTTTAGGTCAAGTATTAAGTGGAGCCGGTATCCAGCCGGCTCTACTTCAGATAGATCTGCCAGGGTGGAGAATACCCTTTTCAAAACCCTAATGCGGGCTGTGCCCACAACCAAGTTATCTGTTATTTGTTATCAGGGTAAGGCAGTAATTTCAGTCTTTAGTTCTTCAACAATTAACCATTAACTTACAAGCAACTAAAACCAAATTAGCAATAAAATCAAAGCATTATGGTTTTACCATACAGATTGCTTCGGTCGCTTAGGCTCCCTCGAGGGTGACAGGTTTTCAGCAACTACATCCCTGACAGCTCAGGTGTCATTGCGAGCGAGTCTTCGAGCGCGGCAATCTCAAACGTGCTAAGGCTTTTTTTTGTTACTCACAGATTCGGTCCCGAGCCGCCCGGGTGGGGAGCTAATAACAATTAACCATTAACTGATAACTGATAACAATTAACTGATAACAATTTCTTGTTTTTTTTTACAGGATTGAACGGTAAATTACTAAACTGTTCTGAACCCGGAAACATGTGCCTTATACCAGGCAACAACCTTATGCAACACCCTGAAACTTCGTCACCCATCTTTTATGTTTTCCCGCTGAATTTGCTCCCAGTGGCCTGCAAGGTTCACCAGCATTGTTTTCCCTTATATAAAATCATCCCTGACTACCAGCATGACCATGAGCATGGCGCTTATGCGTTTCATTCAGGGGAACCTGCCAACATATTTCCCATTTTATGGAAATAAAGGAGTACCAAAGTGCAATTGGAAGAAGTTGAAAAGCTCATTCAAGAAACAGATTCCACGGAAATCATTTTCACAGATCTTAACGGAAGAATCAGGCGATTGCCTGTCAATCCCAAGAACATCACTGCAATAGTTCAGGACGGTATTGGATTTGACGGCAGTTCGGTCTCAGGCATTGCCACAGTGGATAAAAGCGACAGAATGCTTATCCCCGTCCTGGAAAGCCTGAAAAAAATTCAGTTCAAAGACAAGCAAACATCTCTTTTTGTCGGCACCATCCATAATGAACAAAAAGAAAGAGCCAGCACTGACCCCCGCCTTATCCTGGAGAATGCTGTCCAGGAGGCCTGGGATGATTTTGGAGTTCAGTTTATGGCCAGTCCTGAATATGAGTTCTTTCTCTTTAACAAAGACGAATACTCCAAAAATCTCAACACTGACAATGCAGGCTATTGTGATGCAGACCCCAGGGATCGCGGAGAAAATGTACGTAATCACATCATTGATATTCTGGCAGACTGTGACATCCCTTTTGAAAAGGCCCACCATGAAGTCAGTCCGTCCCAGCATGAAATAAATTTCGAATGTTCACCTCCACTGGTGGCATCTGACCGCACACTGCTTTTCAATTATGTTTCTCATATGGTAGCTTCGGAGCACGGCTTCCACGCCAGCTTCATGCCCAAACCTTTTGACAAACAGAACAGAAATGCTCTGCACATCCACTTGTCCATGCAGGATAAAGAGGGTAATAATGTATTTTATGACAGCGACAACGAATATGGCATCAGTGCCCTCGCCATGCAATTTATCTCAGGCATCCTGAAATACGCCCGGCAAACTTCCATTTTAATGGCTTCCACTTTCAATTCATATAAAGCGTATGTCATTGAACGGGAAGCTCCGGTAGTAGTGGGCTGGGGGCCTAGAAACAGAACCTCCATGGTAAGAATACCGTATGCCACTTCACCTGAAGGAACCAGACTGGAACTTAGAAGTCCAGATCCTGCCGGCAACATCTATATTCAAATGGCTGCACTGATAAAAATGGGCGTGCAGGGTATGAGGGAAAAATTGTCCTGCCCTAATCCAGATATTGGCAAAGCCTATTTTCAATCTCTAGAAAAAAAGGTCTGGGATGAACGTTTTCTGCCCAAATCCATGTTTGAAGCTCTGATTGAGGCTGAAAGAAGCTCATTTTTAAAAGATATGCTCGGTCATAAAATGTATGAAAACCTGATGCGCATAAAAACAGCCGAATGGGAAGATCATCGAACCCACGTCACCCAGAGAGAATTTGACAAATATCTGCATATATAAACGGCTTGGAATTATCCGGAATTCCATTTATCAGGCTAAACCAGATAAACGATTCCGGTCTAAACTGATACGTTTTATTGTAATAGTTTAGCCCTTTTCTAAGGAAAGCAGGGGACAGGCACCCCAGTCCTTGTTTTTTGTTGATGTAAAACACAGACTTAATAAAACAAGGGCTGGGAGAGCCAGTCCCCCTCCGGGCTGTATGCCTCCGGGCAGGAAGCCGTGCCACATGCAAATGGCTAAACTGATACGTTTTATTTAGTTTCCATCCGGAAAGTCTTTCTTTCCGGATGTTGAAGCTATTGGTTTTCTTTACGGAAACGATGAGTTTTTTCTTTTAGCAAGGAAATCAAGAAATTGTTTGGAGGCGTATCTTAATACGTTGACGAATAATTGTGCAGATTGACGCTGATAGAAGGAAAAAGAACTGTTTCCGGATGAAAACTATTTAAGGCAAATTATGGGACTTGTTAATGTAGAAGACATAAAACCCGGCATGGTGCTCAAGGAGGATATCCGTGATCACCATGGCCGTTTTCTTCTGGGCAGTGATCTGACCATTGAAGAAAAGCACCTGCGAATATTCAAGATATGGGGCATCAGTCAGGTCAATGTTCACGAAAGTCAGGAACAAGAGAGTTCTGGCAGATATGACCCGGACACTCTAAAAAATATACGCGATGATATTCTCCTTAAGTTTCCTGAATATAACCCCGGAAACAGACTGCACAAAACCCTGCTTAAAATCTTTACAGTCAGCAGGTGTGCCACGAGTGATGACCCCATAAAACCTATACCTGAGAATCTCAAGACAGATAAGCTGCCCCCTGAACCTTCCAGCCTGGCTGATGCCTGTGCAAAAATCAAAGATGAAGTGCAGCTCATGTCCCTGCCCCGGATATTTTTCCTCATTCAGGAAGCCATTAAGGACCCAAGAACCTCATCACGACATATAGGAGATATCATCAGCAAGGACCAGGCCCTGACTGCCAAGCTTCTCAAACTGGTAAACAGTGCATTTTACGGCTTTCCTTCCAGAATAGATACCATCAGCAGGGCAGTTACCATCATTGGAACAAGACAACTTAGCACCCTTGCTCTCGGCCTGAGCGTAATTTCCCGTTTCAAAAACATCTCTCCTGATCTCATGAATATGGAATCTTTCTGGAAACACAGTATTGCCTGCGCTATCGCGGCCAAAACACTGGCAGGTCTGCGCAAATTTCCCAATGCTGAAAGCTTTTTTGTCTGCGGTTTGCTGCATGATATTGGCAAACTGGTCATGATCAGCTACTACCCGGAAGAATATCGTTTCGCCCTTCAAACAAGCATGAATAATAAGCTCAGACTTTCCAGGGCAGAAAAAATATACTTCAAAAACCATCATTCCACAGTGGGTGCTCTTATGGCCAAAACCTGGAAACTGCCCCTCAAGATTGAACAGGCAATCCGTTATCATGACACTCCATCACGCTCCCAGTTTCAATCAGAAACAACTCTGGTCCACATGGCAAATATTCTAACTATAGGATGTGATATTGGATGCGCCGGAGAAACCCTTATACCGACTCCTGACATAAATGCCTGGGAAAAAACAGCCATCAGCTTAGACAACCTGAATCCGGCTCTCAGATTTACCCGTTCCCAGGTAGACAACATTTACCGACTGCTGTTTGCCGATGCATAGTAAAATAATTGACCACTCTTACAAGCCTCAGGAAAATTCCATTGAGGAACTCAAAAACAGGATAAACCATCTTGAGGAAATAAATCGTTTCACTCTCGATGCCCTGGAACTGGCAGCTTCCCTTATGGATTTTCAGCCAGGCATCAGCAACCTGGACACTGCTGCTGTAATCTTAGAAGAAACCTGTTCCAAGGTTGCAAGGCTTATGGATTTTAAATGCATGGCCATTTATCTCGTTAATGAAGAAGACAGCGACTTCAACCTGTCCTTTTGTCAACCCATGGAGTGCAGGAACAATATTGAACAGGAAGTAGACCATCTCATTGAACAGGGTTTTTTTGCCTGGGCCATGCGCGAAAAACATCCATTGCGTCTCGCCTCTTCCATGAATTTCAGTCGGCATATAGTACTCAATGTCATGTCCACCAGTTCCAGGGTGCGGGGAATGTTTGTGGGTTTTCTGCAGGGTGATTCCTCTACTGTGCCCGATGTATCATGGTCTTTGCTGAACATTGTCATGATCAGCAGCGCCAATGCCCTTGAGAGCTTTGAACTTTACAAGATTTTCAAGGAAGCCAATGTCGAGTTGAAGAAATCCGTCATGAAAAGAACCAGGCAGCTGGAAGTGCAATCCACTCACGACCAGCTGACTCACCTGCCCAATAGAGACATGATTTTCAAAAAACTGGAACAACTCATCCGCAAATACAATGCTGCAGAGCCATCAGAGAACAACAGGGCCGCTTTTCTGCTTATTGACCTGGATATGTTTAAGGAGGTTAATGAGGCTCTGGGTCATGAGGTTGGCGACAAACTACTGATACAGGTTGGATTCAGGCTCTTAGAAATCGTTAAGAATCAGGAAAGTATCGGGCGCCTCGGCGGTGATGAGTTTGCCATTATCCTGACTGGCCCCAAGTGCAGGGATGAAGCCTTGCTCACTGCCAGAAATATCATAAAGAGCATGCGCACTCCCTTCAATGTGTCCAATGAATCATTAGTGCTGGATGTCAGCATGGGCATAGCCATGTATCCTGATCACGGCACAAATCTAAGTCAGATTCTGAGCAAGGCTGATGTGGCCATGTATGCCTCCAAAAGAAGAAAAACCGGCTACACCCTTTACAGCAATAAACTTGAATCTTCGGGCATAAACCGGCTAAGCCTTATGGGTGAGCTGAAAAAAAGCTTGGATAATGACGAGCTGACTCTATACTATCAACCCAAAATAAGGCTGGACAATGAAAAGGTATGCGGGGCTGAAGCTCTTATTCGCTGGATTCACCCTTCAAGAGGCTTTATACCCCCTGATGAATTCATACCCCTGGCTGAACAGGGTGGTTTGATCAGGGAGCTGACCTCCAGGGTAATCAGCATGGCTGTCAATCAGATCAGGCAATGGGCGGATCAGGGGCTAAGCATTCCCCTGAGCGTAAACCTTTCTGTGCGGGACCTGCAGGAAAGCTCCCTGCCTGAAAAGGTATTTCTGACTCTGCAAAACCAGGCGGTTCACCCGAAAATGCTTGAGATGGAAATCACTGAAAGCGCTTTTGTCACAGCTCCGGAAAAGGTTAAATGGGTACTCAATGCCTTGAATGAAACCGGAGTTATTCTTAGCATTGATGACTTTGGAACAGGCTATTCATCCATTGCCTATCTCAAGGATCTGCCGGTTAAAATCTTGAAAATTGATCGTTCTTTTGTCATGAAAATGCACAAGGAGCGCGATGATGCTGTAATCGTCAAATCCATCATTGATCTGGGTCATAACCTCGGCCTCAAGACTGTGGCCGAGGGTGTTGAAAATGATGAAATACTCAGCATGCTCAAAAATTTGGGCTGCGATATGGCCCAGGGATATCATATAATGAAACCTGCTCCGCCTGATGCTTTCACAGCCTGGGTCAAAGGTCGCCACGAGACCTGATCAATCCATATTTTTTTAATTTATACTGCAGAGTTCTCCTGCTGATACCGAGGCTTTGAGCTGTTTTTTCCCTGTGACCATGGTGCTTTTCCAAGGCCTCAACCAGGGCCTTTTTTTCAGCTTTTTCCACATAATCATCCATGACAGGTTTATCAAGCTCTTCTTGAACCGGTCCTAACTTTGAGGCAGCAAAGAGCCCCGGAGGCAAATCAGCAGGCTGAAGTACTTCCGACCGTGATAAAATGATGGCCCTTTCCAGAACATTTTCAAGCTCACGTACATTTCCCGGCCAGGAATAATCATGCAGAGCGTTTATAAACTGTCTGTCCACCTTTTGGGGTTCTTTGCGATTTTTTTTTCCAAGGACTTTAATCAAGTGGTTTACCAGAAGCGGCAGGTCATCAAGACGATCTCGCAGGGGAGGTATTAAAATCTCTACAACGTTGAGCCTGAAGTACAAATCCTGTCTGAACTTTCCTTCCCGGGACTCCTCAAGTAAATCCCTGTTTGTAGCGGCAACAAGTCGCACATCCACTTTTTCTTCAGCTACAGCTCCTAGAGGTTCAACCACCCTTTCCTGCAAAGCCCGCAAAAGTTTGGCCTGAAGATGCAATGGTAACTCTGCGATTTCGTCCAGAAAAAGAGTGCCTTTTTCCGCCAGCTGAAACCTTCCGGGCTTATCCTTAACAGCTCCGGTAAAAGCTCCTTTACGATAGCCAAAAAGCTCTGACTCCAGAAGTTCCGATGGCAATGCGGCGCAATTCACCTTGATGAGAGGCCCGTTTTTACGCGCGCTTATTTCATGAATGGCTCTGGCAATAAGTTCCTTGCCTGTACCCGACTCACCAAGAATAAGCACATTGGCCTCTGTGGGGCCAACCTGAGTCACCAAATTCATGACCTCGCGCATGGCCTTGCTTTGCCCGATAATATTGACCTTTTGCTGCAGAGATGTACCTTTGCTTTGAAAGCTGCTGCTATCTCCGGTCACCAGTCTGAACTCATAAGCCTGGTTTACCAGAGCCTTAAGCTCATCAATGTCCGCTGGCTTGGTAAGATAATCAAATGCGCCAGCCTTCATAGCTTCAACCGCTGTCCCCACACTGCCAAAAGCGGTCAGCATTATTACCGGCCCAACCCCTCGGAATGTCTGAATCTGCTGCAAGGTACTCATACCATCCAATACCGGCATTTTCATATCCAGAAGAATCACATCCGCCTGTTTATGATGAAGATGATCAAGGCATTGCTGTCCGTTTTCAGCTTCCAGCACATCATAGCCTTCATCTTCCATCACAGCCCTGATCATCTGTCTGTGACCAGCCTCATCATCCACAACCATCAGTACTGGTTTACTGCTCATGTATATCCTTCTAATGCTGGCTTTGCTCACAATCCAGTTATCTGTTAATTGTTAATTGTGCAACTTCTCAAAAACTCCGGGCAGTATTCCTGGATTCCGACTTCCGCCAGTAACATCACAATGCAACGACATGTTTTCATTCGCATGTTGCTGTTCTCAGAAACCCTGGGTACAAACCTTAGAGCTGCCTTTTTGATGGCAAAACAGGCATTCTAAGGCTGAAAAAGAATCACAATCAAGACTTTTTCTGTTTTAAATCAATGAGTTGACTCGGTCCGACCCCGGACCCAACCGGACCCAATGACTTGGTTAGGTCCGACCCCATAAGAACGGGGACTGTCCCAATTTTCAGAAAAGTGACAGACTCGTTAAGTTACTCACAGGTTCGGTCCCGGTCCGCCCGGGTGAAGAGCTTACAAGTAACTACAATCGTTTTGCTAATAAAATCAAATGCTTACAGCTTTCACATTTTCACGATTTTTGCTTATGATTGATGCACATTTGCCAGAAAAGCTCCGTCAAAGATGGGAACTTTGCGCCTGGCACAGGGACTGTCCCTCGCTGTGTCAATTTTTCCATTAAAACAAATCTCTACCAGAAACCAATGCAGCATCAATCTTTATTATAGTACCTCGCGGGGACTGTCCCAATGTCCAAATACGGGACTGTTCTTCAGTGTGGAGGCGGCTTCCAGCCGCCTGGAATTAAATAGCCTGCAGGATGCAGGCTCCACTTTAAAGACAGTTACTCGCAGGTTCGGTCCCGGGCCGCCCCAGGGGAACAAATATGTGACAGTTCTTCAAGGTGGAGGCGGCTTCCAGCCGCCTGGAATTAAATAGCCTGCAGGATGCAGGCTCCACTTTAAAGACAGTTACTCGCTGGTTCGGTCTCGGTCCGCCCAGGTGAAGAGCTTACAAGTAACACTTGGGATCGGACTGGGATCGCCTGGATCGGGGTCGGACCTAACCATCATACTCAAATATCAGGATAAATTTCCCAAATTAGCCTGTTTTCAGAGCTTAGAAGCCCCATTTTACCCTCAAAAACATCATTGTAAGCCGAGACAGGTTCTTTCAGTGCGTATGTCCCAGACTTGCTTACTTCATGAACTCTTCTGCCACAAGCTCTTCCGCCAAGCATTTCCTTTATCTTTTCTACAAAAACCTTACAGCACCTCTTTTTTGCTTCGAATAACCATTTGATCCAAGCTGACCGGTCCTTGGCGAATTTCAGCAGAAATTCCTTTTCGTGACATCTATGGTTATTTACCCAGTGAAATCTCTTCCCATTTCACCGGGGTATGCCACACATGATCAGGCAATAAATATCTGTTGACTCTGGGCATATTCTCTTACATCTATGTTTTTGGCCCCAAAAAAGGCATCCTAAGGCAATTTTAAGGCCCTATAGAGGACCTTTACTCA
Organism: Desulfonatronovibrio magnus; assembly: GCF_000934755.1. NCBI lineage: Bacteria > Pseudomonadati > Thermodesulfobacteriota > Desulfovibrionia > Desulfovibrionales > Desulfonatronovibrionaceae > Desulfonatronovibrio > Desulfonatronovibrio magnus. The sequence continues at coordinate 158,020 of NZ_KN882176.1, read as the reverse complement.
ATTAGTTCAATGACTTGGTTAGGTCCGACCCCATAAGAAGACCCCATAAGAAATCTGCATAGGGAGTTCTCCCAGCCATTTCATTTGTCCATTCTGATAGATAGCTTCATAACTTTGTTGTGCCATAGTAATTTTCCTCATTCTTTTTAGGCCATGGGGGGCTGACCCCAACACTCTCATGTAACAAGCTTTCGGGTGGATGTAGTTTGCTGACAGGTGAGTATTCTTCTGGAGGAAAGGCCGCTAAATCTTGAATATGAAAGGGTGTCTTCTAAAACAACAGGATATTACTCCCTCCTGAAACAATCATCAAAAAAAGCCTTACCCATACTCACTGCCAGGCACATCGGGCTTCATGAACAACGGATAGAGATCGACCATTTCCATTTCTACTTAGAGCCGATTTCACGGATTGCTGGTCGGCTCTATCCTGATTGGTAGGCCAGTTCTAACATTTTATCCAAAAGCACTTTTAGCTTAGGGCATTTATCATATGCGATATTTGGATCTAGTTTGTCGAAAAGTTCTTTCCCGTTCACAACCTTTTTATATGATCTTTTTATATGCTTGGGATAAAGACGTTCCAATAATTTTGCAGGTGGTTCATGAAAATTTATTAACTCTGGAGTTTTAATCTTTGGGGAAAATGCATTTTTGATTTTTACTGGAAAAATATCTGGTTGACTTAAAAGCCATGCCTCGACTTCATGAACAGCAAAAAAATGAAAAAAACGGGGATGATTTACTTTGTCCTCTATATGCTTTTTTCCCCATTGATATCGTTCGTCGCAACACTTGATATGGTTTGGATAAAAGGTCGGACCGTAAAGATCTAACAGGGAAATAACTGCAATAATATCGTCTTTATCTGGCCCCTCTAGATACATTTTCGCTTTCAGGGGCGCGTCTTTTAATAGTTCTGGCCACCCTTCAAAGCGGACAGTTCGAATTCCAACCGGTTGACTTATTTTTGGATCAATCCATTTTTTAAAAAATTGCGGCAACGATTTATTTTCGGTATAGCCTTCGACAAAAAGAATAAACCTCATATCATTTGCTCCAATTCTCCTGATTTAAAAAGAGCCCCCAGTGAGTATTCTTTCAGCCAATAGTCAAGTTTCTCGCCTTTTAGAGTATTTAACAAGGTTTCCCCATTTTCCCACGTTGCCACAGTGGTTGTAGGCTTAGTTCCAACAAAAGCATCCAAAAATTGAGGTGAATGTGTTGTTAAGATAACTTGAGATCTAGTGGCCGCGTCAACAGCATACTCTGCGACTAATGGTAACATTGATGGGTGTAACCCTGTTTCTGGTTCATCAATTGCTATAACTGGTGCCGGTGATGGGCTGGCCAACACTGTTAACAAAAATAGAAAACGCAGTGTTCCGTCTGAGAGATCAGCAGCAGACTGTTCACGTTTTAATGATTTCCACCGAACCCTCATTTGAATTCTCTGGTCAGATGCGGGAGGAAAAACTAACTCTTCAAAATCATTTCCAAATGCTGCCCGCATAGCCGAATCTATATCTTTTTTGAAATCACGATCACCCGTGTAAAGTGTATGCATAACCGATATGAGATTTTGGCCGTCAGGATCAACTCGTTTTTCCAAGCGAGAAATAGCAGGTTGACGAACAGAAGAGTCTTTATTGGTATGCAGGTCATGATAAACAGCAATAGCCGCCAATTCCCGTTGGAAGGGAGGAATATAGTGATTGTTGATAAATGGGCCAGATGCTATTGAGAGTAGGCTTTCTTCCTCTGAAACAAATTCCTCAGGAGTAGTAAACGTGCGCTCTGCCTCATCAAAAATAACAGCCGTCTTTGAGAATCTTTCTAAAAATTTGAAAGGATTTCTTTCAAGTTGTTTTCTTAACTTGAAAGAATTAACCAATAGTTCCCTTTCAATTTTATATGAACTTCCAGTCCCAAGCCTTGCTAATTCAAGCTCATAATGTTCTGGCCCTAACTCTCCTCCCTCAGGTATTAATTCAAGAACAAACTTTATCGAAGTAGCAGTACCATCCCAAACAATAGGGTCCATTCCGCCTAACGCTTGGATATACTTGCCGAGTTTTCCCTGTGCTGATACAGAAATTAATTCCATTAATCTCAATAAATTTGACTTTCCAGTCCCATTTGGACCAATAACTACATTGAGGTCCCCAGGGGACCAACTTACATTTCGGAGAGAGCGGAAACCTTCCACATCCAATTGAGTAATTTTCATTATTATTTTCCTTCACTTCTGATAATAATTTCGTCCAATGGCTCGAAAAGACTCCTTTACCTCAGATCACCTCAAATATACAATATATTTCTAAACATGACACATTTCTATCTGTGCACAAGGTTTGTTTCTTTGGTACGTCAATTACATGGAAAAATGGACAATTAGACTGCAATCTGTGCCCTGATTCAATCAGATTATCAAAACAGAGAGAAAAATCATCTCCAAACGCCTCTGCGTAGTTGGGCCTGGGGTGCATGGGTGAGGTGCTCACCAGTAAAAAACAATAGCTAACCTGACAAAAGACTTCCTTATGTTATTGTTTTGAAAGTTTGCTTACAACGCGGACAATTGATTTTCAGATTTTTTCCCTTGATAACCCTGAGTTTTTGGCTGCATTCAGAACATTTGATTACTACTTTTTCTATGGTCTCAGGCTGGTCTGAATGGCTTGTGTTATGACTGGTTTTCTCTGTATTATTACTATCTGGATCAACATGATTGGTCTTATCATCATCTTGCTTTTCAGAATCCAGAGCATTCTGATTCCTAATATCTTGATCATGAGATTCTATATACTCAGCAGAAGGTTCATTTTTATGATCTTCAGAATCCTCGTTGATATTCTCATTTTTCTCGTTATTAGCCAAGCTGGGCTTCACTTTTTCATCCGCACCTGCAGAATCTTCCTCTGGTTTCCATTCTTTTTGAAACCAAAGAAGCATCAAGCCAAGTATAAGCTGTTTTCTACTCTTATCCTTAAAAGCTGGCAGATCAGGAAATATTTGATCATTGGACATGGCAGAGTCCTTAGCAAGATTGAGTGCTATAGATGTAACTGACCTTTCTGGAGCAGCATTTTTACCAACAATTATTTGACCGAGTTGATAACCACGATCATATCCAAGAGTCCATTCTGGGGACTTCTGTGAAGAATAAATTTTAACAGCCTGAGCAAATTTTCTCGCCATTCTTGCACCGAAAATATAGCCCAAAGAAAATTCCTCTAATCTTTGTTTATCACAATCCTTAAGTTTATCGTCTGCAGCAGTTAAGTGACGGGATAGAGAAAATTGATGGCCCTTGATAAATCCTGAATGGTAAGGACTATTAATAATCATTGCTTTCAGGTTATCACCTGATAGACTGCTGGATGAAGCAGAGATGAGAAGGCTCAATAAGCCAGTAATAATTTTAATATCTTGCTTGCGGCCACAACTTTGAGAATGATCATTAATTGAGCTCACCTCATATCTCCTAATTCTCCAGAAATTATTGAAGGTAAGTTGTCATCTCCCTCATAATACAAGTATTTTTCAAATCCATCATATATAATTTTTATTTTTCTTGCTTTATTGGTTTGCAGGTTACTTATAAAGTACTTTTCTGCCTCTTCCATAGATTCAATCGCATCTTCAAAATAATAAATATTATCATATAAATCAGGATTAAAACATTTGTTATCAATCCTTCTGTATCTCAGCAAGTACAGTAGCAATGCAATCATTTGAAAATATATTTGCTGATAGTTATTATTTTTCTGCTCAGACAGCATTCTTTCTAAAGCATTTTTTGCAATCAGATGGGCACTTTGTTTATCAAGGGCCTTTTCGCCATCTTCTCTAAACATAAGAAGCCTCAAACAAGCCCGAGCCGCATTAATTGGGAACGGCTCATTAGCAGCCTGAGCGCTGTTTCTATATATCCTGCTACATACACTTTTTATCAAAATCTGATAGTCACTTACATTTTGAAAAGACCTGCTTGCTGCGTCTACAGCCCATAACCAGGGTTGAGTATTAACAATACCTTGAACCATATTTCTTATATATTCAATAATTTCGTCTGGTGTTTTCCAATAACACCATGCTGCCCTTGAAAAAATCCTATTTTTTTTATTCTGATCCACTTGGGGGTTCAAAAAATCTCTTTTAAATTTATTAGATATTCGCCCAATGAGTTTGTTGCCTTGGGCTGTACATGCCTGACCCGTTTCATCTATAGTATATACATATAGTTGATGAGCTCCGAATTGTTTCTCTGGCCTGAATTTCAGGATATTATTTCGAACATTATCTGCAACCCCTAAATATAATTGTGAAGTTGGAGATACATTCTCAAATTGACTTACAATATATCCTCTCTGGAGCAGCTCAAGATCCTCAGGTTCTGCTGCTAACTCCTGTAGCCTGGGCCAGCCACGGCTATTTTGGGGCAATCTTGAAGGAACCTTCATTTTGGCATAGTCAAATCTTACTCTTCTTCCCTTAATAAAATCATTGTTTTCTGGGACAATCTCGATTCTGGCAAGCCCACTTGCCGGTTTCATGCTCACATGAATATCGAGGGCAACATCTTCAGGTGGCGAAGACATAAAGTTAAAACTCGCAGTTCTTATAGCTGTATTACTCAACGTATCATTCTTTTTTCTTGCAGCATGGGCATTTTCATTTAAATCACTGGCAAACATAGACTCAGCATACGCCAAACCGTACTTGCTGACTTTTCTTGGTTCATTTAAAAAATTGTTTCGATGCGCCCTCTCTAGAGAACCAAGAGATTTTACGAGCTCTCTCACAAGCCTCTTCTGGCAATATGAAATATCAACAAATTTATTTGAAGCATCAAAACTTATTTTTTGGTTCATAAATAATTCTGCTTCGTCTATAGATCCTTTGTACAAATAAGTATCGAGTGTGCTTTGATTTTGTCCCAACATGAACTTACCGGTAAGGATGTCCGAATGCATTTGACCACCAACTACTTCCTCTGCGTTAAGCAGTGGAAACCAAAAATTTTGCCATCCCTTCTTGGCCAATAATGATATTTGCGGCATAGTGTCTAAGTATGCAGGTATTTCTCTTAATGTTTTTTCCCCGTATATCCTTGCCCCATTTGCAATCATGTCATTGCCGGACTTGATCCAAATACCACCAATAGCTGGCTCAGTTGTGTCATAAAAGCAATTAATACCTCTATCTTCCAATAAATGCTTATTAGATTTGACCCATGAAGGAACTTGCTGCTCACATAAAGGACCGGTCAATACAACTCCACAAAGCTTGCCCTTGGGCAAGCGAGATATAAGCTCACCAAACTTTTTTTCAAGAAAATCATGGACTGTTCCTGAGTTGATTCCTATTTTATCATTCAATGGGCAGGAAGCATTCAATATTTTTCTTAAATTTCGGCAGGGAGATGCCTCACATGAGTAGCGCAGACTTCTGTCCTTCAGTGCAGGGGTCCAGGGTTGCCATACATTGTTGACACTCAAAACCATTTTTTCATTTTCAACGTCTGAGTTTGCAATAAGTTTCCAGATATCAGAATACAAGGAAAAAATTTGCCAAAAACAACTCTGATCTTCATAAGGCATAATCTTTGTGATTATATTTCCTGCCCAGTCAAAACCTGTCAGCTCAGAGATTCTCTTAGGTCTATCCCGTAAAGGAAGGATATAGCCTTGGTTCTCAAATATTTTATGACGCAAACGAAGAGTATTCATTTCTATGGAATCAGCCCCCATGTAAATCACATGAATATGATCATCATCATGCATTCTTTGGGGAACAAACTCATCACCAACAAATTCAAGCCATGATAGAGATGCAGCGACAGGTCGCCATAAAAGCCAGGCGTCTTGAGTGCCTTGTGACGCAAGCTCTCTTATCAAAGATTCCTGACCAAATTCATCAAGATTATCGGGTATTACAATTACTGGCTGTACATTTTTTAGGAGTTTAGATTTTGATTCAGAGTAATTTACTAAATACTGAGCAAGAATTTTGGTCAATGAAAATGATGTCCCCCGGCCAACATCCCATTTTGCAGTGCGGTCGCCTGCTTCAACTAAAGCTCTCCAAATATAAGGTATCGGAACGCGCCGGATTGGTCGGTCAGGCTTAAGCGTGGCTTCAGGGGGCCAGCTAATCCCTGTATGAATCCTACTATTATCAGCTGCATTGCCAAACAGAATAGACTTGTTAAAAGTATTTGGAAGCAGGGCATGTCTAAGCCTGTTTACTTGTTCTGAATAATAGAAAGACGCATCAGCAGCAATGCAATCATTATAGCCAAAGGCAGAAAAACCAAGTATCTCTTTCATATAATATCTTTTAGGGTATCCTCGAAAGCTACTTCCAGCCAAATAAGAGCATCTGACCACTTGCGGGAATCAGCTGGAAGCCGAACCAAATGGACCTCTTTTCTTCTACTCTCATAAACTTGGCACTCCTTAATCTCCAAATCACTAGCCAAGACAACGCCCCGAAGCTTTGGGGGATTTTCCATTCTACTCTGCATTATCAACTGACGGTGTAATGCATTCTCTGCTGAATTGGATATTTCTTCCCAGGCAGGATGTTCAAGCGCTGCAGCTGTATGAATTCCCCATACTGGTACAACTACTTTTTTATTATCTGAGAGTGAAGAAAAAACAAGATAGATGTGACCTCCAAGTTGACCCAATTTTTGAACAACTGGATGCGAACTGGCATGGTCTGAGTGGACCATCTCTAAGACCCAAGAAACTGGTATATTATTTTTTTGCGAATAAATTATAAATGGACCAGGCTCACAGCCTGCATTTAACCTGCAGCCGAGCTTTTGTTCTTTTAAAATTCGGGGCTGGGAAGTAAACAACTCTTGTATATGAAATAAATCTGAGTTTGATTGATGAGAGTCCGCTGACAATTTATAGAAAGTCAGGCAAACGATAACTCTTGAGATGTCAGCCCATGCCCTGCCCTGCCAGTCCCACATTTTATCCTTTTCATCTTCACTCTTAAGAAGACGAAGATAGTACTCCCAAACCTCCCTGTATCGAAAATCATTTTGTAAGACATAGTTTGGACGAACAAGAGATTGTAAGTGGGTAACCTCCTGAAGATGAGGAATTGAATGAAGTGATGTACATATATTTCGAAACATCCTTACACTCTTACCACGGTCTGATTTTTTGTATACTGGGTTGTAATTAACCTCAGTATCCAAATAATGTGAAGCTGAAGAAAAACAACGATAAAGAAAGGATTTAAGAACTCTATTTTCAAGTGTGTCAAAGGATTCTCTACGCGAGATCGAAAGTAGGCGCTGACTATTTTGTGCAGCTTTTTGCGCCAATGTATCTCCCTTCTGTCGGCTTATCCACAGAATACATCTGTTATCTAACTCCGAAATCTTCGAAACAGGCATTAGTGTTCGTTCCCTAATCAAAATTTTCCTTGCAGAATGAACAATGCCTGAAATTTTTTTGCTCATTTTTTCTGCAATTTCCACAATCAACGCCATTCTTGGCTCATCCGGCCTATCAACACCAGAAAAAAAATGGTCAAGCACAAGGCTCCATTCATGGTGATCTCTGGTGGAGAATTTTTCAAATAGAATATCAAACTGTTGTGACCATTCCAGTAGTGCTGATTTCAATTCTTGGCCATGTGATGCTTTGGCATCTGTAGAATTTAAACTCAGAGAGTCAATTTTTTCTAAATATACAGTGTATCTCTTTTCTTGTCCTTTTATCCATAAATATCCAATATTTTGATCACTCTTATTGCTAAATAATACACCATGCGGCAATTCATATAACTGGTAGGCTTCTTGGCCTGCTTGATATTTTGGACCAAATTCTACAAAATGTTCATATCTTTTTGGTAGATAGATGTCTGCACTGGAAGACACAGAAATAACAGGACTGCCATAATAGGGGAAAGAAACTTTGCCCTGTTTAAAGTCAACCGTTTCACCATTAGTATCGATACCATATCTTTCAGGACAACCCGCTGACCAGGGCCAAAGATGTAATTGAACTTCAATTTCTGACGGCATTATCTTAAATACTACTGGTTACCCATGGATCTTTTTACCCCATGCCATGTGAACAAACCTGAATGACGACTTTCGTCGCGAGCACCTTCAAATGCCTTGAGGAGATCAGGGTCTACGTCCATGATATTCTCCAAAGTACGTTGTATTTCATCGAGGCATTCATTGGTTCTGGAGTCATCTATCTCTAACCCTCTCACTTTGGGAATTATCTTTTGTTCAACCTGGTCAGCAAATGCTAACTTATATCTTTCATCTTCGTTTACCCTGGGATAATTGGCTACATATGTTGGAATAGCCTTCATCACCCGGAACCCAAAAGGCCTTCCAACTTTATCTAATGCACTATTTATGCTTCTTGTCCATTTATAAACATCATCATACCATAAATCATTTTCATCAAACTTTCTTTGCCATTCCTGCCATCTCTTGAAGGGTAAATATTCATTCCCGACAATTTTTTCTCTCTGATCAGTATTAAGCCTTATATTTTCATCAGGCTTGCCAAATCTCAAAACATTGGCTCTGTCCAGAACTTTGTCAGATAGTGACTGCGTTGTTTCATCTTCATTCATTGTGCCTACAAAAAGGATATTGTCAGGAACCCACAATCTGAATCTGTGGATTCCTGGACCTACATCTAGTTCAATTTCCGCGTTGTGTCGTTTTCTCTGCTCTTCAGGATTATCAATCTGGCTACGAAGCTCCAACTTTGATAGAAAATCACTAAAGTAATACTCAGTTCGAGCAAGGTTCATTTCATCCAGTAAAACCATAAACATGCGATCCTGAGCCCACACACTATCCAATATTTCATATTGCTGGTCATTATAGTTATAGGGATCGAGTCTGATCATTGATCTGGAAAGGTCAGTAGCCTTATATTTTTTTTCCAGATAATTATAAAAGCCAAACAGGTCTTGAGGTGAATCCCATCTGGGCTGAACTGATAGTACGAGGTGATGCATGCCTATCATATTGGCATAAACTATGGGCAACAGGGTCTTCCCTGTTCCTGAAACACCTGCTAATATCGTTAGTGGATTTATGGCCTGGCATTTAAGGGAGGTATGAAATGCATCAACCACTCTGGGATGGTAGTGTATCTCCATCTGGCTTAGGCTACTCTTAAATGAATCCAAAAAAGCATACTCATCTTGCTCTTCGTGAGCCTGAACAAACTGCTCTCTTCGAAGGCATTCTGGGGGTTCCAAGAGATTTTTATACTGGGCAAGTTCGTCTTCAGGGTCAGAACCATCTGGGCATACTGCTAATTTCTTAATCTTTTCTTCAATCTTCTTAACATCTTCTTCCAGGGTTGTTTTACGGGCTATGAGGCAATTTACCTGTTCTTGCACTTCAGCTTTTTCTTTTCTTTTTAATCCTAAGTCCGCTAATTCCTTTTCTAAAGATAGTTTTTGAATCTTGAGATCATTGATTTCTTGAGTAAGAGGCTTCAACTGATTTTTGTTACTTTTTATCTCTTCTCGCAAACGTGCTACATCGCCCTCAAGATAGTTCTGCTCTGACTGAAGTGTTGACAGCATAATGCTACAATCTGCCTTATCTTTTAGCATCCTGTTTAATTCATATTGGATTTTATGTAATTCATCTCTATTTTGTGAAAGCTCATTTGTAGTACTTTCCAGAGCATCCTGTGCCTCTTTTCTTTGTTTTTCTAATGTTTCCACTTCTTCAAACAAACTTGGTAGATGCGCTCGAATTCCTTCAGCTTTATCAATCAAAATCTGCGATTCTTCAGCCATTTCTTGGAGTCTATCAACTTCAGCTGCCAATCTTCCATGATTATTTTTAATATCCTCTATCTCATATTTTTTTCCATCTAAAATTTTGCTTAATCTTTCCTGCTCTTCTTTTTTTTGTAAAACATCACCCTCAAGATAGTTATTTTCTGACTGAAGACTGGAAACTGCAACTTCTAAGTCAGCTTTTTGTTCACGTAGACCCTGAATATTTTTTTTGAACTCTTCCATTTTCTGCTGCAGCATTTCAACATTTTGAGGCAAGTTACCTGCCTCTGACTTGAGCTGTTCAATTTCTCTTTCAATTTTTTCTTTTTCGTTCTCAAGATCTTTGATTTCAGTTTTTAAATTTAAGATAGCACCTTCAAGCTCTTTTTTCCTTCCCTCAAAATCTGTCATAGTCTGAAGACTAAAGTGCTTCTGCTGTTCTAAATCCCCAACTTCCTTACGCAAAGACTCATTTTCCTGATCCTTTGCAAGGCACTGATTTTCTAACTGGGCCAATTCTTCTCTCAGTTGCTCTTGCTCCTTCCTTTCAGCTTCAAGCTGAAGAAGTTCATCCTTATAATTATTTATACTTTTCTGAAGTTCATCATTATCTGCCATTAACCTTTGCCTTTCGGCAGAGAGATTTGCTACAGTTTCGCTATCTCTGACCATGGCCTTTTCCCGATGTCTCCAATGAACATAATAGCCAAATACAATCACCAAGATCAGTATGGTCAGGGCGGCTGCCATAATCCAAAGGACTGCTGGCATAAATGGTATGTTTATTCCCGGCATAATCTTATCTCCGTGTTACTATTCCTGGTTTAAAGGGGTTGGGTCTTCTTTAGCTGTCATTGTAGCGGCAGATTCTGCAGCTTGGCCCAGTATATCAATGTGCTGCTGTAGTTTTTCCAAGTTACTCGACAATGATTCCAGGCCACTTTGGAGTCTGGTCACCCTGTCCGCAAAATTTTTCCCATGTTCGTCAATCGGCTTAAGTGTAGCCTTAACAGCTTGTTCAAGCTCTTCGAGATCATTTATTATCTTGCTTGCTTCTTCTTCAAAGGATTCAAAAAATAAAACTTTTGATCTAAAATCTTGGTATATTTCACCCAAACCTGTTGTCTGCTCTGCCAGGGTATTTCCTGAATATTGAATTTCTTCGATGGTCTTGCTGGCATTTTCTGAAGCAAGCTGCAGGCTCTGAGCTGCAGACTCTGCATTTTGCCCGCCTTGTTCAATGACTGTCAGCAATTCCCTGGCTTCCTGATTTATATCGGTAAGCTGTTGTACTTTTACATTTATTTTGGCTATCCCTTGCTCCAATTCATTATCACGAGTTTGTAATATGCTAACAATAGACTCCATTTGCTCACTTATTGGAGAGAGACCTTGCGTTGCACTCTGAAGATCCTCTCCAGCCTGGGATACCGTGGCAACAGAAGAATTCAGTGTCTCAGAAATTGCAGATAAACTTTCAATTTCACTTGACATGTTGCTTACTGTCTGACTGAGAGAATTTTTTTCAGCCAGGATTGCTTCATTTAATTCCTGAAATTTGCTCGCATGGTTTTCAACATCCTGAATTGCGCCACCCAGGTTGGATGAGCCATCCTGAACAGAAGTAACAGCCTTAGCTAAATTGCCGGTTTCTGTATCAAGGTTGCTAAAGATACGTTCTGCTTTGGATTCAGCTTGCTCAAACTTTTCGAATATTACCTGAAAGTCATTAGCAAGCGCTGTAAGACCTTCTTGCTCTCTTGTCAGAGAAGCCAGTGTTTCTTTCTGGACTTCTATTTGAACCCGTAATCCATTGAGGGTTGCTTCGAGCTGGTTGTTTTCACTTTGAAGGTCAGAATTTTCAGCACTCAATCTATCACGCTGAGTGTTTAATATATCCAGTGTGGAGCGAAGCCCTTCCTCCTGCCTTTCAAGCTGACGCACAACTGGGTACAATTCTTCTTGTCTGGTCCGCAATTCGACCACACTCTCCCTAAAGGCTTTTTCTCTCTGTTCGAAAACTTCAGTCCCAGCACGTGCAGAGTTATACTCAGCTCTGGCTTCATCAAGCCTAACTTCAGCATTATTGAGACTGACCATAATGGTTTCCAGCTCTCCGGAAGAAATGGCAATATCTTGTTTTATTTCAGAATGTTGTTGCCGTAATCCTGGTAGTTCTCTCAATAATGAATCATGCTGATCTAACTCTTTCTCAAGAAAAAGTTTTTTCTGCTCCACTATCTCAAGTTCCTTTTCCAGGCTGATTACTTTCCAGCCCATGATAACCACCAACAAGGAAACTACGAAAATTGCTCCACCCAGAAGCCATAAAGGAGGAAAAGAATGATCAAGTGCTGACATACCCTTATTATCATTCGGCCTTTTATTTTCATCAGATTCATTTATGCTCATTTCCCCTCCCATATTTTTACAACATCATCAACACAGGAATGAAGATTTTCACGCAGCTGGTAAGTCCAGAAACGGATTACCTTCCATCCCAACCCCTGAAGCTGTATATCACGCCAGGTATCATCATACTTCCTTGATCCATCTGGATTACGGTGACAGTCACCATCCACTTCAATATCCAGCTTTAATCCCGGATCTCCGCTGCGAATCAGAGCAATGTCCAGACGGCGATTCCTGACTGGAAACTGGGGCCTGGGATCAAGTCCTGCATCTACAAGAGCTTCAAAAAGAACTTTTTCCCAGGGAGATTCGTGTGGAGCCCAAGGGGTAGTATGAGGCTGAGGCAGAATCTTTTTAGGATCATCTGCCAGTTTCTGGATATGTGATATACCGCAGCTTGAAGCCCATTTTTTGTTGCCGATAACATGCAGCACTGCCCGAGCTCTGCTCACAGCTACATTAAAAAGAAAGCCTGTCTCCCGCAGAAATGCCCGAGATCCTTGAGGCATATCAGGCCCAGCACACAGGCTGAAAATTATGACGTCTCGCTCATCTCCTTGAAAACCATGGGCAGTCTGTACAATCACTTTTGCGTTATTCAAAGCTGTGTAATTTACTCCACCATCAAAAAGTGCATCTTGAATTCTGTTGGCCTGCTGCCTGAACGGTGTCACAACTCCAATGCTTCCTTTAAAGTTATTCTGTTCAAGCATATTCCTGACAACTTTAACGACTCCCTCAATCTCCCCTGTGCAATAGCAGCCACTTCCACCAGCACTTGCAATATCACCTGAAAGTTCTGTCCAGTGGATGCCGGGCTTCACTCCACTGGGCGGATTAAGTCCCTCTGGATCAGTACCAACCTGCAGGTTGCCCCCGTAAAATAGATGATTGGAATACTGTGCTATAGCTTCAGAGCCGCGGTAGGTGATATTTAGCAAAATCGGATCAATTCCACGCACACTGGCACAAAGATCATAAAGTGAGTGCTGGGAGTATGAGAAACGAAAGTCTTCAATCTCTGAATTCTCAATTTTTTTCCAGAGCATGGCATCCTTTGAAAGGCTGAGATTTGATACATGTGTCAGTTGAAGAGGATCGCCAATAACACCTGCTCTTTTGGCTCTGAAAAGGACTGGAATAGCTGAGGGAATATCAGATTGGCTGGCTTCATCAATCAGGGCCAGATCAAACAAGCCAGGCAGAAGGGGTATTCTGGAACCTATCGACAAACTGGTTACTGCCCATGCCGGAAATGCTTTTAGTATTCCGGGAGCCTCCTGTAGCAATGTCTTTTGGACTGTTCTGTCAACCTTGCCGTCCTGCAATCCTGTAAATAATGAGTTTAGGCCAGACCGGAGTCCAGCGAGAGTTGTACTGTCAAGACCATCAGGAAGCCCCTGCCTGCTTTGAATATCCAGAGTTTTCATGGCCTCTAAGCGACCTTCAAGATGCTTTGTGGTTTCAGCTAAGCTTTGAACAATTCTCTCTAAAGGAGGCAGGTTTTTGATATCTTTTTCTATAGACTGGGCTTCCTGTTTCATTCCGGAATATTCTGAAGCCCTGGAAAGTTCTGGCATTGCCTTATTAAGGAGGAATCTGGCTTTTTGGGTAGGTAAAAAAGGCAACTTCGGTATTCCTGGGAGTGCTTTCAGGGCAAAGCGAATTTTAAAATATGCATACAGAAATTTAATTTTTGCAAATCGACCCCCAATAATCTTGCAGGCTTCATCCTGGATTGAACTGGTTGGAGAAGCAGACGAAATCTTTTTGCTCATTTGCTGTACCAGATCATTGGGAAAATCCTCTGGATAACTATCAAGAAAAACAGTCAATTCCTGATCCATTTCTGTTTTCAGGTAGGACATTTTTTCTTCGATTTCCCCCAGCAGAGATGCACAATGCGCAATATGACGAGCTTCTAAGGCTGACTTTCCCCTTTCTGAAAGTCGTTTCTTCAAATAAATTTTTGCTTTGTCCATTTCTTCCCTTACTAAGGGATTAGACTGACTTACCAGCATATTTCTGATTGCTTTGGAAAAGGTGAAGCGTAGGTTGGGGTCTTCTTTGGAATTGGCTCGAACTATTAACGGATTTCCCTGAGAATCTGTCAGACGGTGAACCACAGCATCAATGGCCTTATGGTTTCTGCTGGAAAAAAGAACACTTTTGTCATTAAATAAAGCATTTATAGTACAGCCTGCAACAACCTGGCTCTTACCCGTTCCCGGTGGACCAGTAATAACGGTCAATTGATCAGTGAGAAGAGAAGCAACCGCCCGGCGCTGAGCAGGATTAAAGGTGAAAACATCAGCAACAATTTCTTCATCAGCCTGATCTTGGTTAGTCTCCTGGCTTTCAGTATCTGGCAATGCAGCATCAAAAAAAACATGTCTTAAAGCTGTTCTATCTAACTCATTATCTGAAGCAGATGCAATTGCATTCAGTTCTTGAAGCAGTCTGGCGCTATACCTGGTTTTTTTGGCCAGCATGATAACTGCTCTATTGTATATGCCATTCTTGAAAGGTTCTTTTATTGGTTCAGATGGAACCAGGAATGTATTTAAAGGTTCGATAATTTTACGAGGCAGAAAAGTGTTTAAAGTTGCGACCAGATTCTCCAGACTGGGAGATGATTCATGTCTATCAAGCGCAGGATTTGTTTTTTCTGCATTGCCTGATCTGATGAATCCGCATGCTGAAAAAAAGTTGTTTTGACTATCATTTTTTTTGGAAAAGGCATATTCAAGCCATTTAAGATTAACTTCCGGTACTGGTTTTGATATGTGTACAACTAAACCTTTGTCTTTTAGTGAAAATTCCACTGAGTAAAAAAATACAGGCATCAGGCCGGACACAGATGGTCCAAGTGTTTCTTCTTTGTAAAACGCTGAAACAGGGTAACCTAGCACCAGAGATGTATCATCACCTTCCCTGGGCAATGAATTTACAAATTCGGACAGATGTGGGCCAAGAGGAATGAATGTCTGCCAGGTCGTACCTGATTTAGGCATCCAGTTGCTGGTCTTATGAAGAAACAAAAAAGTTTTTCCAAGCTGGTTGCAAAACGCCATGGCCTTGCTGCCTTCTTCATTCCGGACGCATTCACGGTAATATGAAAGCAGCTTACGAAAATAAGTCCAGTTTCTTGGAATTCTATCTTGCTCTTCAGATAACCTATTTTCTACAGTCGGGTCAAAACCCCAGATTAATTCAGCAGTTTCAAGTGAAACATTCGGTCTGGGTATTACAGGTTTTGATTCCTTAACGTACAGCAGACCGTCTTTAGGCTTATCATCAGTATTGACCAGCCACTTTCCATTGTGCTGCAGAACTTCTCCGGACTTTAGGAGATTTCTCAACTCGCGAATAACTCTATACTCAGGACAACTATACTCTGAACGGATCCTTCTTGTAAGCTGACGTGAAGTAAGGGGATACCTTGCTGACTCTAAGTGCCTTTGAACAACTCTGGAAAGATCTTCAGCAGGCTGATTGGATTGTTCGATATTTAGCATTCTCAATGTGTTTAATGATTATCAACTTTTTCAAAAGCAAGCTGCTTCGCATTGCGAAACAAGCTGTTTCGCAATTACATTATCCTGACTACAAAATTAAACCATAACCCCCGAAAAATCACACCCCCTGCCTACCACCACTCACAAAAACTCCCATATCCAAGCAGCTATAATCCCCCATATCTGATGAAGCTGACCTCAGGCTGGCTGTGAGTATGTGTCCATTATCCATGAGATTTGCAGGAAGCGGGTTGTGAGTTTTGGATATATAGCCAAGTTTATGGCCGTTTGAGGTGAATACGGCAATGGCTTTGCTGTCGTGATGGTTATTAGGCTCTCGCAGCAACCTCAATTGCACACCAAGGTTGAGGTGCGAAAAAAACATCAGCCCCTGATAGTACTGAAATCCTGCCACATGGCATTTGAACAGGGACACAGGCTTGGGAACAACCCTGGATTTTTTACCTTCGGAATTTTCCCTCCAAATACCAGTGACCCCAAAATAGTGCTGAGAATGCTGATAAAACCGCGTCTTTTCATAATCTCCCCATTGAGCAAGCAGTGGACATTGAGAGTACTGCGTTTTTTTCATCAGGCAAGCATCAGACCCGCGTGCCCTTTCTGAAAATAAGGTCAAGGCTGGTTAGGTAGAAGCATTATAATATTGCCATAAGCATGATTCTGCAAAGGACAGTTCCATTATGAAATTGATATTGTAAGGGTGTGGAAACAGTGATTCATTTGTATACTGAGCTTGGAACGGTTAGCTTAGCAAAAATTTTAAAATTAGCTTATTAATCAGGGCGTGTCAACAACCATTAAGGTTGTTTTAAAAGGATATAGGGGTGTATAGAGATGAATGCCAATTACTTGGAACTTTTGAGCCGGGCGGGCCGGGACTGAACGACGAGTAATCCTTTTTCAATAACTCGCCAGGCGTTACAGGATGTATATTACGCATGAGTCACCTCATAGTGGTAGTTAACAATTTCAATATCCTCAGCACCAGCCTTGGTCCAGCGAAAGCAATTTATCAACCTCTTGTTCTTTCATTCGCTACAGGCTTAGATGTGGAAAAAGTGCCTGCCCCAGAGGACCACTTCAAAGCTCTATGCCTTCAGGAAAAGCGGCATAGTTGATACGGATATTGTGGGGGCCACCCTGCTGGTACGAGAACTCTGAACACTAAACACGCTGAACATGCAAAATAAATTCTTCCCCCGCTTTGCGGCGAAGCCTTATCTGCCAGTTTCCCTGCCCTGTGAAATTGCTCAGCCATGAGCACCCGCAGGGATTTCACTGGGGTTTTACATGGCAGATAATGTATCCTTTTCTTCTTTCTTCTTTTCGTGATATTTCGAGTGTTTCGTGGACAAATCTCTTCTTCTTTTTCTTTCTTATTTCTTCTTTCGCCTGCCCCGTGAAACCGGGGTCCCCTGTGGGGTGCCCGCCTTGTGAAATAGACGAAGTCTCAGCGTAGCGAATTTCACTGGGTTTCACTGGGGTGTTTTTTTGAGTGTTTCGTGGGCAATATTCTTTTCTTTCTTTCTCGTGCTTTGCTCAGGTGGGCAGCGCAGCACGTCCTTTAAAAAAGTAGGTGAAGGGGTTTGCGGTTCATTTGTGTGATGATCGACCATCCGGTTCATTTCTGCCTGTTTAGTTCCATCACCAGTTCATGGACCTCTGTGCAGGGGTTGTCCTGGGAAGGCTGCCTATGAGTATACTGGCTCATAAGCTTCCCAGCATTTTCTATGGCCTGTTTTTGCCTTTGAAGTAACTTTTCGTATATCCTTGCATCATTTTTTTCATATTTGTGTCCGAGCCTGTCAGACAACATATCCTGGTATTCCTGTCTGGTATGGGCTGAGTTGATATAGTCGAAATGCAAAAGAAACCAAAGTTCAAAAGCTTCATTGGACAATGCGGTCTTGAGCTTCATTTTCCGGGCTAAATGCCAGGCATTGTCCACATTGTGGTTTGGAAAAGAATCCCTGTCAAAAACACACCAGACCTGATCATAGGGCTCATCATTTGCCCGAGCCAGCTCTTTCAATCTGACAGCCTCCTTGACCAGAGACAGGGTGTTGTATCCTTTGCCCACAATTTCAATGACAGCTGAGGTCACCCTGAATCGTTGAAAATAATTGGGCTCTGTCTTCTCTCCCTCACAAACTATAAGGATTCTTCTGAAAGGCTTGCCTCTGAAAGCTGTTTTTCTCTTTAAAGAGTTCCTCTTTTTCAGCCAGGCTTCTTTTCTTAATTTGTCACCCTTGGCCATTTACCCGGTCCTTTTCCTGAGCCTTGCCTTTTTCAGTATCCTTATCCCTTGCGCCGAAAGCGGTCACAGGCTCGTTCAGCACCGGTACAGCCCCATACTTACCCAGCATATAATCCTTGTCATAGGAAGAATCCGGCCTGACCCGGAAATCAGACAAAGAATAAAGCTCAGAGCTTTCCAACTCGTTTTTACTGACCATCCAGAGCTGATCTCTGCGAAAAAATTTGCGACTGAAAAGAGTCTGGTCATGGGTGGCGAAAATCAACTGGGCATTTCTGGGGTTGGTCTGTTCTGAATGAAACAACTTGATGATCAATCTTGTCAATCTGGGATGGAGACTGCATTCCAGTTCATCTATGATCAGGGCACTTCCATTATCAACGGCGAAAAAGATCAACCCGGCAAGATCAAAAATTCTTTTGGTTCCTTTGGACTCCATAGCCAGCTCAAATTTTTCCAGGCCAACTCTCGCCCCTTCATCGCTATAACTGTAATGATGAGAAACTGGTTTTTTAAGTCTGATCATATCCCCCTTTTTGCCGATTTTCTCCAAATCCTTTGAAACAGCTTCACTGATTCCCTCGGACAGGTCTGAAAGCGGATAGTCGGCCTCATCAATCTCTAATTCAGAAATTGAGTGATCAGCCAGCCTGATGAATTCCACAAGCCTTTTTCGTTCCAAGGCATGATCCAGGATGGCCATTGAACGGCGAAAGATATTTTGGGTATCATCAGTAACCACTTGCAGGCTGGAAAACCACTGCAGTATTTTTCTGGCCTCGGGCTGATTGAACTGAGCAGCCACTGAAATAAACAAGGCGTTCTCACGTGTTTTCTCTTCCAGACCGGAAACCCTGGTCATCCCTTTGCCAAATTCAAATTTGTCCTTCCTGCGGATGAACAGTTTGGCTTCGCGCCCCCTGGGTGCGGAAAACAGCCATTCAAGGTCAACCCCCTCACTGTCAGCTGAAAATCCGTATCTGTACCTGATATTGTCCTGGACAAACACGACCTCCACTGTACTAGGTTCTGCTGAGGTCCTGGGATTCAAAAGAAAAGGGAAGTGAGGAAAAGGTTCGCCTGCCTGACTTTCCTTGGATGAGTGCATGACCATGCGCCGCATATGGTCAATGGCTTTAATCAGGTTGGATTTTCCGCCGGCGTTGGCTCCATAAATTGCGGCTGACTTGAGCAGGCTGACAGGCCTGTACCTGGATGCCCGTGTTGGCCGGTAACTGAAGGTGTGAGCGGGGTGCTCCCTGAGTGCTCCAGCAACCATATTCAGTGTGCTGGAATCTTTGAAGGAAAGAAAATTTTCCACAGTAAATTCAATAAGCATATTTTTGCCTTTTAAATGCATTTTTAGAGAAAAAAAAGAAAATATGCCTTTTAAATAATATGAGAATAGATCTTATGCAAGCAAAATCAAGATCCCATTATAAGAGGTCCGCCAACGACACAGCACAATGTAAATTCAACCCCGCCTTGCGGTGAAGTTATCTGTCTTTGCGATCAGCAAAGCAGATATTTAATCCCTCTTCATTCTTATTCGCGCAGATTAGCGCAAATTAGCGGACCTAACTCTTCTTCTCTGTCCGCCAATCCCCACTAATCCAGCCCCGCCCTGCGGCGGAAGCCTTATCTGCCAGTTTCCCTGCCGTGTGAAATTGCTCAGCCATTAGCACCCGCAGGGGGGTTCACTGGGGTGTTATTTCGCACCTGCCCCGAGTACCTTCTTTCAGTACACTGGGGCTGAAAAAAAACTCTTTTTGGCTCCAAAAAAAGCGATACAGGACTCTTTCAAAGGGCAAAATTGACAATTAAGTATTTGATACCAGGCACTTGCTGTGGCCCGCCCCCTCGCTCTGGCAAAATTCTAAACGACTGTGAAATCACAGTTGATGAGTATAAACACTATATAATAATTTGAATTCACGGCTTTGGCTCCGCCGCCGAACTGGTTCACCCCTCTTAAAACCCCGCAGCAGCAACTGCAGCAGTTGCAGATAAAATTATGACCGGCTGCCGTATTGCTCACCATATGGACCAGACCGGCGTCCTCGCTTATTTTAAGGATATCATATGGCCTTGGAAATAGAGTTGACAAGTGGACTGCTTTGCAGCGTTATTAAGTTCGAAAGGCCATGCACCTTTTTTGGAAGCATCAAGGACTACCACTTCAACAATAGAGCAGTCTTCTGCGTAACTGATATGGGTATCCCAGTCCTGAGAAGATTCTTTTACAATAGTCTTGTTTGATAGCCGAATAACCAGAATGTCATCGCGTTCTTCATAAATTACCTTCATCGGTTTACTTTCACTGAAAATGGTGCATAATTGTTTTGATCACAAGTTTCTTTTCAAGAACTACAGCTGCACAAATAAGGTTGTCATCACGCCCTTCAATGTGCTTGAAAATCCACAGGCGTGTCTCATCTTTATAACGGGTCTGTCCTGTTTCAATAATGTCTTTAAGTAATTCCTCGCTGTTCCTGCGTTCAGCCATACGCTTCCGAGCATGATAAGTGATCTGGATTTGTAAACTCCTCACCCGAGCGGACCGGGACCGAAATTGTGATCAACCCAAAAACAAACTAACCCGTGTACCCTTCCCCGGTTCTGAATCAATTGTTATGCTTCCTTTATGATCTCTGACAATTCTATGCACAATGGCCAAGCCCAAACCTGTTCCTTTACCCTTGCTGGAAAAAAAGGGCTCTAAGGCTCTGGCCTTAGTATTTTCATCCATTCCACATCCATTATCCTGAACCGTAATTTTCACCACACCCCCTGCCCTGCCCTGTAAGCCTTTCATTGCGCTTTGAGAAACGACATTTAAAGGACTATCCTGTTTTGTATCTTCAGACTTATGCAGCAGTGCGTCCTGGTCAAATTCTGTCTGCCCCCATTGCAAATTTTCTTTATTACTGAACTCATGGTTTTGTGTTAACTCGGAACTGATAGTTATCTGCCCGGATTTACCGTCAATAGCATCCAGACTGTTCAGCACAAGGTTGATCAGAGCCTGTTTCAAGAGATCCCCATCTGCCAGGACCTTATCCTGATCCAGTTGCAGGTGGAGCTCACACCCATGTTCTTTCAGATCCAGCTGTAAAAGCCTTTCAATCTCAAGCATCATTTCTTCCAGACTAATATCACGTAATTCTAAAGACCTTGGCCGGGCAAGATAAAGCAGGTCAGTAACCACTCTGTTAAGTCTATCCGATTCCCTGACCATGGTCCGGGCGTATGACTGAGCTGGTTCGTTCTGTGCAAATTTTTGTTGAAAATACTGGGCAAAGCCGCGCAGGGAACTTAAGGGGTTTCTGATTTCATGGGCCAGACCGGCTGCAAACCTGCCAAGAGTAGCCAGGTCCCGGGCATGCTCAAGATCCTTTTCAAGCTCTCTGATTCTGGTCCTGTCTCTCACAAGCATTAAGGAATTATCATCATCACTGATGGGAACAGACAAGATCTCCAGAGCCTTGCCTTTGAGATCCACCTGGCTCCAGCCAGGGCTCAATGTCTGGCTTTTCTCAGGAAGCAGATCCATATCAATGTGACTGCCCACCAGTTCGCCCTGAACACAAAGTAAATCTCTTGCAGCAGGATTGGCTGCCTGTACTATGCCATCACCTGAAACACTGAGCAGACCGTCAGGCATATTATCCAACAGTCTGGAATGAAAGGTCTTTAGCTCATCATATTGCTGGCGCTGCCCTCTTTTCTTCAAATAGGCAATGAGCAGCACCCAGATCAAAAATACAGCAAAAAGCGTAACAACGCTTTGAATAATAAGACCGCGCTTGAATCCTGCATAAACTTCATTATGCCTGGCCATATCCAAAGCAATAAAGATTACAGTGCCTGCCCCTGAATCATCGCTACTGCTCATCATATGGCGGCCTCTGTGCAATATTTCCGGCCTTGTACCGGGTATGCCCATGATAAAAACATCCCGCCCCATAAAAACATCCTGAGAGCTCCATAGACCGGTGGATGCAGCAGCAGTCATTTCATCACTCAAGGCAAACTCATCAGGAGATGCTTCATCCCGGGCAATGAACATGCGACCCGCAGGACCTGAAATGTCTAAGAAAACTACGTCTCCTTCTTCTACCAGTTCTTCAAGAACCTCCCTGGTCAATTGGGATGGATCAGCTTCCGTATCCCACCTTCTGTGCGCCATGCTCCGAAAAACACCTCTATGAAGATTTGCTTCCACGCTTCTGATTATGGCTCTGCCAGTAACCTCCATCTGATCACGCACATGTTCCTGCTGCTGCCTGAGACTCTGCCAGGTCAGGAAAATCAGCCCTGCAGCCAACACCAGTAACCCCAAAGTCAAAAACATGAAGCTGCCTGTATATTTTTTCTGTATTCCTATTTTCAAGTCAGTGTTCCAGTAGTATCTGTTTAGCGCTTTGCATGGGGTATGGTAACGGCTCATGCAGGAAAAGCCTATCCCAAAAAATGAGCCATTTGTTTTTTGTCTGTTATTTGTTATCTGTTATCAGGGTAAGGCAGTGAATTCAGTCTTTTGTTCTTTAACTGGACAGTCAAAAGTTCTTGTGCAGCCCCTTGTATTTACTGCCATTTTACAAGCTTTAGATATCCAGACGTTTTTTAAGCCTAACCATTTGAAATCATAATGTTTTTTTCTTCAACTAATAACTATTAACTGATAACTTTTAACTCTCAAGTTCTTTAACAATTCACTATTAACATCTTCTTGTATTTTATACGACCTTCCGTGTGTTCCGTAGGCAAAAGCTCCTGGCTTTCTTTGAAAATGAAACAACATGCTGGTTTGAAATTTCCAATACGCGCCTGTTAACAATTAGCTGATAACTTTTTTACCCTCAAGTTAAACATTGTACACGATATTGGCAAAAAAACTTTTTTTTAAAAAAATCATTTTTAGCCAAAATAATGCTTTCCTTTCTTAAAAAAGATGTATACAAGGCATTTACTTTGTCGATTTGAAGTGCAAGGCTGGAGTGCATCAGCCAAAGATCGGCAACTATCTATTTATTTTATTTTTCAGGAGTTTTTTTTTATGACCAATCTGTATGTAGGCAATCTGCCATGGAGCACAACTGAAACCCAGCTTAAAGACCTTTTTTCTCAGCATGGCGAAGTTAATTCAGCCAATATAATCCAGGACCGGGAAACCGGGCGTTCTCGTGGATTTGGCTTTGTTGAAATGGAAGATGGTGCTGATGCAGCTATCGAAAATCTTAATGGACAGGAACTCGATGGCCGCAGTATTAAAGTAAATATTGCCAAACCCAGAAGAGAATCCAGATACTAAAGATATCTTTACTGACAAAACAAAAACCCACTCCGCAATGCGGGGTGGGTTTTTTTATTTTTATTCCGCGAACAACCTTTCTAACTCATGCTCATGCCTGCTCAGCCAGCTTTCAAGTTACTGAACTGCTACCAACTGCGTTTGAAAAAGTTGACCTGCTCATTGTAGTGTTTAACCTTTCCTTCAATACTGGCAAGTTTGCTTTGAGTCATGGGTCTGAACTCCCTTGCCACCCGTACATTTTCATCCACCTGATCGACACTTGTTATTCCCACTATGGCTGTACTTACTGGAAAACTTAAGGCATATCCCAGAGCCTCATCCATAGTTGTCACCCCGTTTGTTCGAAAAATATTGTTTACAGCAGTGATCTTCATGGCAATTATGCCCATTCTCTTTTCCAAGGCCCTGTTTAACAAATCACCCTGAAACGGATCATAAAAAATATCCCCGGCATTAAGGGCCATTAGTATTGTATCAAAATCATAATTGTTAATGCCATACAAAAGTGCTTCAGAGTTTCGGTGGCCAGTAATTCCTATATGTCTTATCACTCCCTGGGACCTCAGCTTTTCCATGGCCTCAACTGCTCCATTCCTGCTTAATGCACGCTGGATATCATCATGGGTCCTTATGTTATGTACCTGATAAAGATCAAGATAGTCAGTCTGCAGCCGATCCAGACTCTGTTCAATAAGCCGCATGGTTCCATCATACGTTCGATCATGGGTTTTGCTGGCGAGGAAAACCTGATTTCTGCGTCGCGACATGACCAGGCCAATATTTGTTTCACTCCCACCTGCTCCATAAGAAGGTGCTGTATCTATGTAGTTGACGCCGAGATCAAGAGCTCTGTCAATAATTTCCACTGCCTGGTCAGCTTTGCTCGTCATTTGAACTGTCGATTCTCCACCAAGACTGAAGAGGGAGACATCATGTCCTGTTTTACCGAGCCTTCTTTTTGGGGCATGATCAGGAGTACCTCCTGCTGCCATAATCCTGGATGCATCAACAATGGAGCTCAGTCCTGCGACCCCAAGCCCGGCAGCAACGCCCGCAGTGGTATGCATAAATTTTCTTCTATTCATCGTATACTTCATAGCTCCTCCTTATTACATGCAGCTGGAATTGTATTAACAATAAAATCAAGACATTATGGCTTTACCTTAAAGATTGCTTCTGTCGCTTAGGCTGCCTCGTGGGTGACAGGTTTTGCGCAACTACATCCCTGGCAGCTCAGGTGTCATTGCGAGGGAGTCTTTTACCACGTTGAATACACGCAGTGCAGACGCAGCCATTCAACTGGGGCGAGCTCGGCAATCCTTGTTGCGTGCAAAGCGAAGCAATCGCGCGCTAAGGCTATTTCAAGTTACTCGCGGGTTCGGTCCCGGGCCGCCAGGGTGAGGCGCTTAGAAATTGCAGTTGCGAAATGCCGAGTTTACCGCTGACAGAAGCCTGGGGGATTTACTTACTGCAGATTCTTACACACAGGCTAAAAAATCCTCTTAAGCTCGTACTCCTGCCCTTTTCTGATTTCACACCAAGACATGTTATATCTTGGCAGACAACTGTCAACATGCGCAGTGCCATGGTGACTGTCATAAAAATCAATACTCAATTGAGCATCAACTATACTGTACTCTGGTATAGTCTGTATTACAGCCTGTCTGCCGTCAATGGTCCCAGACCATGCCTCCCAGCTCCAGTTCCGATCCCATCCTGCCAGATCAAAGCCCATGACAATAAGCTGATTGCCATTCTGGGTCACACTGAAGTAGTAGTTAAAGTCTTTTTGTGGTGAAGACCAGATGCCTGACAAGCTCTCAAGTGGCTCCTGAGCCTCAGTCTCGGCCTTTTTTTCTTCTGCGCTTACAAGGCTATTGAAAAAAAACAGGCAAAAACATGTTACCAGGCAAATTGAAACAACTTTTCTCATGATCAGCTCCTTTACTTACGATTGTTAATCCAGATTTGATTATAAAATTTCAACATATTTCATTTAATACCTATCCTTCCCATAAACCCTACTTACATGGAATGGATATTTTTGACAAGAACGCCGATTCAGCCCTTTTCACCCTTGACCAGTGCTGTTCAGCTTACAAGTAACTGAAATAGTTTTGCTAATAAAATCAGACGTTTACAATTTTCATATTTTTCGATTTTTGCTTATGATTGACGTACATTTGCCTGAAAATTTCGTCAAAGATGGGAACTTTGCTCTTGGCAGAGGGACTGTCCCTCGCTGTGTAAACTTTTCCATTGAACCAAATTTCTTCCAGAACAAATGGAGCATCAATCTGTTTTATAGTACCTCGCGGGGACTGTCCCAATTTCCAGATATGGGACTGTTCTTCAAGGTGGAGGCGGCTTCCAGCCGCCTGGAATTAAATAGCCTGCAGGATGCAGGCTCCACTTTAAAGACAGTTACTCACAGGCTCGGTCCCGGCACCCCCGGGTGAGGAGCTTGCAAATATCACAAGTCAAACTGATATCAGATATCATTTTTTTAAATTTGCTTGCCATTAATCAAAGGCTGTGCAATAATTGAAATTATTAGAAACACTTTTTAGTCACAACCATGCCATATTGATACCTTGTCAGTACCTTATTACCACCACTTCGAATATACTGGCACTGTTGAACATTCCTGAGATGGCAGGTGCTTACATTTTTTTTTAACCTCTAATCTCATAAGGAACAAATTATGAAAAAACTATTTTTTGCAACAATCATCTTCTCCATGCTTGCAGGATTAATGCTCTCCACAGTCAGTACTAAACAAATTCAGGCTGCTGACGGCTCAACTGTACTGGAACAGCGCTGTACCACCTGTCATGGAGCCGGACGCATTGAAAGAGCTGGACATGACCTTGATGGATGGAAAAATACTGTGGAAAGAATGGAAGGCAAAGGTGCGTTTGGAAATGCCCTGACCGACGCTGAAAGGCAGGCCCTGCTGGACCATCTGATTACTTTATAATTTACAGTTGATCCCTTACAAGTAACGCATGGGACAGGCACTCCCGGCCCCACTTGAGCAATTATCGATGTTTTATACATGTTATTTTTGAGGCAAGTGGGTCCAGTTAAAGCCTGTTCCATGCCACATTCAAAGTGCGAAACTATTACCAGGTTTTTTTAAGTTGAAAAGTTACGATCCACGGTAATCAGCACTCCTCCCAGAATAACACTCATGGCTGCAAGCAGCAGGGGCAGATCAAACCCCCCCTGCCAGTCTGCCAGTCTTCCGGCTATCACTGGCCCAATCATCTGTCCCACGCTGAAACTGGCTGTTAAAATGGCAACCGAGCGCCCCCCCTCCCTGCCCATCCTTAACTTGCCTTCGGCCAGAGTCACTGCCACAATTCCCAGAAATGTTCCTCCAAAGGTAACTGCAGCAAACAGTACTTCCGCTGACGACTCAGCCCGAACACTTATTAGAATGCCTGCGGCCTGTAGAGCATAGGCTGCCAGGAGTGTCTTTCTGTTGCCCATACGATACGCCAGATGAGTCCAGATAATTGTCGAAGGAATGGCGGAAATACCTACTACAACCCATGTGTAAGGAGCCAGAGTCTCCAGTCCAGGAGTTGCGGCAATGACAGTCACGATAAAAGTAGCGGTTACAATATAACCCAGACCCTCAAAAAAATAGGCAGCTGCCAAAATTCTGATTTTACCCAGCCCGGCAGACGCTCTGGGCAGAGCAGATGTGCTTACCTTTGCTTGAATGCTTTTCCACCCCAGAGCAATACCCAGCAAAGCAAAAATTATGGCAATAATACCCATTCCCGTCCACGCAGAACTCCATCCTCCGACCTTGTCTAACTGAGGAACAATGAGCCCGCTGATAGCTATTCCTGACCCAACGCCCCCGTACAGTGCGCCCATCCAATGTCCATAGCTGCGCCTGACAAGGGCTTCGGCAACTTGAGAAGAAATAACTATAAACAATATTGCACTGGATATACCACCGCAAAAACGCATAGCCCCCCACCAGACATGAGAGGTAGTCGTGCCCATGAAAATCGTTGTAGCGAGACTGAGCAGCAGGGCTACACCTGCAATGTTTCGAGAACTGATAATCCGGGGATTGATGGTGCAGATTACAGCACCTATAAGATATCCGAGGTAATTCAAGCTGGCCAGCAAGCCACCCAGGGTATTGGTCATTTCCAGATCGCGCAGCATGAGAGGCAGAATAGGGGTATAAGCAAACCTCCCGATACCCATGGCTACTACCATACCCAGTATTCCCCCTGCCAGAATTTTCAGGGCGTCAACATCCTGATTTCTAAGGGAGTATCCATGTTTAGTCATCCTGGTTGCCATGAATTACATGTTACCCTGGAAGGAACTAAACTACAAATGAAAATTAAAAACCAATGATTATATTGTTACGGATTAGCATTTTATTCTATGTTTCAAAAATAATTCCTGGTATAATCAAAAATTATCAGGACATGCTGCCGAGCCTTATCCGCCGCAGTATTTAATCTTTTACTTGTTACGTATCGAGTATTAGCCATAGCTGATCATCCTGAGATTGCTTCCTCCAGCCCTCTCAACAATATGGCTCTTCGACGTTTCATGTGGAATTCAGTCAGAACCAATGTAACTTTGGCTATGCTTTTATTGCATCTTTGAGCAGCTCCTGGATTGGAGCTCCAATCATGTAAATCATTGAAATAAAGGTTTTCACATTTCTATAGCCTCTTGCTCTGGATTTGGCTGACTGAAAAAGACTGTTTAAACCCTCAAGCCTGGCGTTTGTATGATTTGATGCCCAGCGTCTGGCTATTTTATCCCTTTGCTCTTTGAAAGTATCCAAGGCCTTTTGCATGGGCTTTAGCAGGGGCTCTTCCTCAATTTGCTTCTCTGCATGCTTGATAAAATGACTGTTACAGCTATAGTTGATTATAAACTGAGTTAAACTTTATATTCAATAAGAAAGCAGTCTAACAATCATATAGACTATGGATTTATAATAAATACATCACTGAATGTTGCGTTTATTTGACCTTCAATAGCCTCGTTACCCCACGCCCAGAGCCATGTATTAGTTGGAATATGATTCATTTGTGACAAGGGAGACCACTTAACCAGAGAATACCCATCCACTAACATCCATATCTCACCCCCAAAGCGAGCCATCCCCACATGGAATTCATTTCCTACTACAGGTTCGTTATCTCCGCCAAATCTGCCATAAGCAACATCTTCTAAATTGTTGCCTTCTTTTAGTCTGATTTGATAGTATATTTCTGAATAATACTCAGCAGCACTTAAACCAATATTTACGACAACTTCTCTACCGTCAATTTCGCCTAAGGTCATGCCTATTCCAGCAGCTCCTGCTCGAGAAAAATCATTTACTGTAATTTTGCTGAGCATGCCTATAGGCACGCCGTCAAATCTGTTACCTAAGTGTACATCGTAATTTGCACTTACTGTCGTACTTGACCCTGAATGAGTAAAAGATTGATCCTGATTATACCAGGATGAAAAGTCTTGAATAAGATATGCATAAGAGGACGAAGCATAGAGAATGAAAAAAACAGCAAAAATAACATTTCGTAAAAATTTCATTTCAACCTCCAGGAGCAAAAAATTAATGAAAAGGTCAGCATAGAATAAATCACATATTAACATCAAAGCATAGAAACAAATAAAGCTATACCACGTTTGATATTCAGAAAGAAGATAAATGGAAGTCGTAAGATCAAATTACTCGACAAGAAAAAATGGGTAGCTATACTCTTTTCTATTCTGTGATCCAGCGTATCATGAGATAAAAAAAGCCCATCCCCAACCTGTAGGCGGGAGATGGGCGTGAATATTCAACCCTGGATGTTCGGTCCACATTTTATGCCTGCACCGGGCTTAAAAACCAAGTATCCAGTTGAATTATTTGTGCAGGACAGTTTTCTTTCATTCACTGCTCATTTTTTGTTAAAGGGAGAAATTTTAAGAGTGAAATGCTTCACATGACTTAAAGCATGGCATTAATTCGAGTCAAGAAAAAAATGCTATGTAATCAGAGCCTGAAATGAAGACTACGTGCATTCACTGAGAGAAGTCCAAAACTGCCTGAATTGTCAAGCTTTCTTTTACCAGTCTTCACAATTAGCATAAGCTAAAAATTCTGATTATTCCTCTGACCCAAACACTTTTTCAATGTGATTGAGTAATCAAGACTCTGCAACAATTGAATCATTTGTCCACAGTAACTCCAGCCTTTTTCACGCATCATTTTGGCTTTCCATAGTTTTCTGGTCCATCCCAGAATGGCCCAAGGCTTTTCCCCTCAGAGTCATAGGCGATCATTTTGGCGTATGGATAGTATGCCTGACCCAAAGCATGGCCCCTGGATCAGCACCTCCGGGAGGCAGGTAGTCTTCAAAATTCAGGGGGATGGACCATTCCAGAAAAATAGCCGTAATCCTCATCTTTACTATATCCATTTTTACACCAATCTTTCGTAAACTCTCAAATGGTCGGTGTCTCACTCATTGGCACAGAGGGTATAAGGCTCTATCACATTTTTGACAAATTTTGAGTCCAGAGGTCACCTTCTCAGGTCCATTTTTTGGAACATGTCCACCAAGTTCGTCTGTCTTGGCAAAACCACAGCCATGCCTGAATATGACGTGTTTATTGAACTTTTAACCGGATACTAGAGCTCTTGATCTGGGTGTCAACTAAATTGATACAGCACCCTCTTATGAAGCAGGGGGGGTGAAGCAAATATAGGTCTGGTCATGGTGCGGCGCATATAAGTCAGGTTTTCCTGGCAAGAAAAACCGTGATCTCAATTCCGTCTCATTATACATCACGGACATGTCCTGACTGTGGAAATAGAGTTAAGAAAACTTTATCTACCAGTACTCACGTTTATTCTTGTGGATGCAGGCTACACAGAGGGGCGCCGCAGCTAAAAATATTTTGCGTGTAGGGCTGGACACGTTAACAGCGTAAGCTGCTTGGGTGCTCGGTAATTTATTACCGAGAGCAGTCATGCCGTTTTGAGAAGCCTTATATCTGTCAATTCATGTCCTTTAGTGTCAAATAGTCATCAAATAGAACTGTCTTTCAAAATGAACAAGTTTGTGGACGATCCAGAATTTTCTCGAAAGCCATGCAGATTTCCAGCAATCTTCGTTCTTTTCCAGGGGAGCAGTGCACCTGTAAGCCTACAGGCAGGCTGCCACTTTGCAGTGGCAGTGTTGCCGCACACAGGTTGTAAGCATTGCCAGGTCTTGTATTATGTAATGAACGTGCAGTAAAAGCACCGGCAGTTTCAGGAGTGAGACATTGGCTGAGCGGTTGAGGCAGCAAAGGAGTTGTTGGACAAAGAAACCCATCCAGTCCATGGAGTCGCTTCGTGCCGAGTTCCCCCAGTTCCTCATAGCGTCGGGCCAGCGTAATGTACTCTGCAGCCTTAGTCTCCCTGGCCATATCCAGCCTTCCGACAGCCACAGGATCTATATTTTCACGTTCCCGTAGATAGCGTTCTTCTCCGATGCTGGCCAGGAGGTCAGAGGAGACCATCTTAGCAAAGATATCCTTAACCTCAGGGGCTTCTGGCAGATCAATGGGAATTAGTATTGCCCCCTTGTCCTGGATTTGCTGAAGGGCATTTTCCACGGTTTTCTGCACCATGGGGTCTAAGTCATCGAAGAAATGGTTTTCTGGCACGCCAAATCTAAGGCCACGGATATCTGGGATTTTTAAGGACTCGCTTGAGTCTAAGGCTGAAAAGAAACAGGCAGCGTCGGTAGCAGTAGCAGAGAGCAGACCGATGGAATCCATGCTGGGGCATAATGGAAAGATGCCGTCCAGTGGCCAGAGTCCCCAGGTAGTCTTGAGGCCGAAGACGCCACAAAGGGCCGCCGGAGCGCGCACGGAGCCTCCGGTATCCGAGCCCAGGGCCAAACCGCAAAGCCCTGCGGCCATGGCTACTGCCGAGCCGCTGCTCGAGCCCCCTGGAGTTAGGTGTACGTCCAGGTCGCAAGGGTTCCAGGGAGTTGGGTGTGTGGTATTTTGTCCTCCTGCAGCAAATTCAATGGTTCGGGTTTTTCCGAGAATTATACAGCCTTTACTTTTCAGGGTCTTTATGAACCTGCCTTCCTGGCCGATCAGGTCAGCGATATCTATGCATGATCCGGCACGGGTGGGCATGCCCTGAACCGCAATGATGTCCTTTACAGCGACAGGCACACCCATGAGGGGGCCAAGGTCAACGCCTGCAGCAAGTAGCGAATCTATTGCTCGAGCTGTCTCTAAGGCCTGCTCAGATGCAATATGGACAAATGCGTCGAGCTTGGGATTCAGGGCTTCGATACGGGTCAAGCATGACTCAGTTACGTGCAAAGCGGTAGTTTCACCAGAGCGCAGGCGCTTAGCAAAACCTTTTAAACCATACATTAATATCTCATTGCTCAGCAGAGTGGACATGACCTTTTATCTCATCTCATCTATAGCAGAGCCAAGCTCAAATAAGGAATAAATATCAAAAATAAAAGTGCTATGAGCATAGCAATTAGAAAGGGCAGCATTGCAAAACTTAATCGCTCTATGGAAATTTTACTGATACCACAGCCCACGAAAAGGTTTACGCCTACCGGAGGTGTAATAAAGCCCATGGAAATAGTTACAATCATAACTATACCAAAGTGGATGGGATCCATCCCAAAATGCTTAACAACCGGCAGCAACAAAGGAGTCAAGATAAGGATATTGGCCAAAGCATCCATAAAAGTTCCCATAACTAACAGAAATACGATAATAATGAGTATCACTACATACTTATTTTCAGAAATTCCAATTAAGAATTCTACCATCAAGTCAGGCACATTATGGAACAGAAAAATCTGACCCAATGCGGTTGCTGTGGCAACAACCAAAAAAATTGAAGCAGTAGTTAACGCAGTTTTACGTAGAATATCCCAACATATTTTTAAACTTAATGAGCGTACAATCAGACCCTCCATAAAAAGCGCGTAGACCACGGCAACAGCACCGGCCTCAGTGGGAGTGAAAATTCCACCATAAATACCACCAAGGATGATAACTGGAACCAGGAGTGCATGGATAGATTTTAAAAGTGCCTGGGGTAGCTTTTTAATGTCAAAACATTGCCCTGCCCCTGTATATCCTTTACGCTTGGCCAATATATAGGATGTCAGCATTAAGACTAAGCCAACAAAGATGCCGGGGATAATGCCCGCAATAAAGAGAGATCCAACTGAAACTCCTGCAGTTGTACCATATATAATTAAGGGCACACTGGGAGGAATCATTACACCTACACATCCAGCAGCGGTACTTACTGAAGTAGCAAAAGGCAGATCATACCCTTCTTTTTTCATGGAAGGAATCATGATGCCGCCAACAGCGGCAGTAGTAGCAGGAGCGGATCCACTCAAAGCGCCGAAAAACATGCTTGTAAGTACTGTAACCTGTGCCAGTCCTCCAGTTATGTGTCCAACTAGACAACGAGAGAGGTCCAATAGTCTCTGGGCCATACCGCCCTTCATCATAATTTCCCCAGCCATAATAAAAAAAGGCACTGCCAGGATTGGAAAATTGTCTAAGGAAGTAAAAAGTTTCTGGATTATAAACGCGTATGATATATTGCCTGTCCATATACCTATGAGCACACTCAAGCCGATGGCTACCCCGATAGGTAAGCTAAGGAGCAGGAAAATAAAGAGCGAGACCATGACGTACACTATAGATATATCCATCTAAATTACTCCGTTAACAATTTTTAGATCGTTCCAGCGTCTGTGTCTTTTAAAAAAACAGGATGCGTCCCTTTGAATAATTTCCATATCAATTGGACGTTCCGTAAAGCCATCAATATGAATCCAACAGGGATAGACAGGTAAGCATAGTAAATTTTAATATCCATGGTCTGAGCTTGCTGGCCAGTAGCATTTAGCAAAGACAACATTTTAATACCATAATAAGCGCAAAAAATACAAAAAAAGATAGTCAATAAACATGATAGTCCAATAATTAAGATTTTTATTCGAGGCCTTACGTAATTTCTTAATACCGTGACAGCCAGGTGCCTGTCTTCTAAGGACGCATAGCTACAACCAATAAATACCGCCCATATGAAAAGATACCGCCCCAATTCTTCTGACCAGGACAAAGAGCTTTGCAGTACATATCGATTGAAAACCTGTATTGCTATTATCAAAATCATTCCGCCAAGAAACAGGGAAGATAGAATCTCTTCAATACGATTAAAAAAATTAAAAAATTTACGCATTTATGTGGTCCTCATGAATGATTTTTTGTGCGGGCAGAAGGCTGCCCGCACTTACTTTCCTGATACTTTTACTGAGATTCATACTCCCTGACTGTTTCTCGAGCTTGTTCGATAAGATCCTTGCCTACACGTTCTTCAAACTCAGCAATAACTGCCTGGGTAGCCTCTTGGAAGCGTGCACGTTCTTCTGGATCGAGCCTGACAATCTCTACGCCCTTCTTGCGCATCTCCTCAAGAATCATTTCTTCATTACTGCGGATCTTAGCGCGCTGAAATAGTTTCATTTCAGTAAAGGCTTCAGTAATCAACATCTGATCTGCAGGGCTGAGGCTTTTATAAAAAATTTCGGAAATCATAACCAGATGCGGGCTATAAAAACTGCCAACCAGCGTCAGATTATCTTGTACTTCGTGAAAGTTATTGAACCAGGCTAAGTTTAAATCAATATCGATACCATCTACAGTACCCTGCTGCAGTGCGGTGAAGACCTCACCCCAGGAAATGGGGGTGGGATTGGCGCCAAGATGATTCAAGGTAGATATATGTGCTCTGCTGGCAGTAGAACGAATCCGGAGATTTTGAACATCGTCCAGACTTTGAATTGCACGTCTGCCATTAAAAAGATGGCGAAAACCAATTTCAATATATCCCAAACCAAAAATACCAGTACCTTCCAAAGCAGAGGTGGCCTGACGTCCTATTGGGCCGTCAGTGATCAAGTCGCTGGCTTCATAGCTTGGTATAATAAAAGGCATATCAAAAATTAGAAAAGCGTCTGAAAAAGGTGCCAGATTTGGCGTAGAAGCAGAGCCCATCTGGAGCATGCCGGTCTGAAGCCCCTGTACTACACTGTCAAAATTTCCAAACTGGCTGCTATGATAGTGGATTACTTCAATACGTCCCTCACTGCGTCTTTCCACTAACTCTTTAAAATATGCAAAGCCTTCCCCCATGGGGTGTTGAGGGACATTGGGGTGGGCAAGCCTGATCACAATTTTTTTAGCAGACGCCTCCTGCGGCTGCAGCGTGGTCATGCCAAAAACAAGCATGCAAGCAATAGCGATGGCAGAGATTTTGAACATTTTCATTTTAAGTCCTCCTGGATGGTTGGAATGTGTTTAAATGTTTCCATATTTAAAAGCCTTGGTAACTTTGTTACAGTATCCTCAAGCCTTGGCAGGCCCTT
The DNA here is from genome assembly GCF_000934755.1 of Desulfonatronovibrio magnus. NCBI lineage: Bacteria > Pseudomonadati > Thermodesulfobacteriota > Desulfovibrionia > Desulfovibrionales > Desulfonatronovibrionaceae > Desulfonatronovibrio > Desulfonatronovibrio magnus. The sequence goes on along the minus strand of NZ_KN882176.1, from coordinate 123,223 downwards.
GGTGACGGAATGTGTCTAAGTAGGCATAGAGCGCCGGTGAACCACCTGTATGAAGAAACAAGATCTTCTGGCCTTTGCTGAAAACGCCCTTGCGTATCAGGTCGATCATGCCAGCCATTGCTTTTCCCGAGTACACAGGGTCCAGCAGGATGGCTTCGGTCTTGGCGAGAATGGAAACGGCCTCTACCATGGAATCCGTGGGCAGGGAGTAGCCCGGGCCGACATACTGGTCGTAGCAAACCACTTCTTCCGCTGGAGTGGCGCTGCGCAAGCCAAGAGTGTCTGCAAGTTTCTCAGTAAGTCCGTGAACTAATGCTTCCTGTTCAGCCTTAGTCCTGCTTACATTGACGCCGCTGACAGGCAGGCCGGTATTAGCGCCCCACAAGCCAGTGAGCATGCCGGCGTGAGTTCCTGCGCTCCCAGAAGGCACCACCACATGGTCGAGATCCAGCTTCATCTCGAAAAGCTGCCCCAGCATTTCCATGGCGCATGACACATATCCCAGAGCGCCTAACGGATTGGATGCGCCACCCGGAATTATGTAGGGTTTTAACCCTTGCTTGCGGGCATTTTCTGCTGCTTCTTCCATGGCTTCGCCCATGTTAGAACCGCCCGGAACTACCGTGACCTTGTCCACCCCCATGAGATGGAAGAGAAAGTTGTTTCCGCTGGCTTCAGGCTTGTAGCTTCCAGGCACACGTTCCTCTAATACCAGCCTGCAGCGCAGACCTTCCTTGGCCGCCCAGCCTAAAGTCAGCCGACAGTGATTCGACTGAACCGCTCCGCAGGTTATCAGGGTGTCAGCTCCTTGTTGCAAAGCGTCTGCAATGCAGAAGTCCAGCTTACGGGTTTTGTTACCTCCACCTGCACCGGGCAGAAGATCATCACGTTTAATGTAGATTTGAGGACCGCCAAGGAGTTCCGTGAGGTTAGATGCGAACTCGATGGGAGTGGGAATATTAACATACCCTCGACGAGGGAATCTTGAAAGATGCATAGTGCCTCCAGTTGTTCAGCTGATGTTAGCTATTAGTTCCATTTCCACATTTGCGCCTTTGGGCAGAGCAGCAACCTGCACAGCAGAACGCGCTGGAGGTTCCTGGCCAAAATACTTTGCGTACACATTATTGACGGTCTGAAAGTCAGCAATATCCGTCAAAAAAATTGTTGTCTTAACCACATGAGATGCATCGCAACCGGCGGCTTCGAGTACGGCCAGGGCATTGCTGCAAACTAAATCCATGCGTTTATCAATTGTATCTTCCAGGAGCTCTCCTGTTGCAGATTCTATAGGTAATTGTCCGGACACAAAGACCAGGGAACCAGCCTTGACTGCCTGAGAGTATGGACCGATAGTTGCCGGCGCCTTGTCTGTGCTGACAATAATTTTGTTTTTACTCATACGGTGTTCTCCTTTTTGTAATTTCTATTGCGAAAGGTTTGCAGTCCCTATGAAATGACTTTTCCTGTCTTGGCATGAACTTCTTTGAGATAATTGTAGACAGTGTATCTGGATACGCCCATGGCTTGGGCCACAAGCTCAACGCTGCCTTTTATAAGAAACACACCATGGTCCTCTAAGGATTCCACGAACTGTACCCGTTCTTCTTTGGTCATGGCGGAAGGCAACTTCCCCATTGATTTTACTGCACGCTCCATGAGTGCATCAACAGTCTCGTTGAGCGACGAGGCAAAAGTTTCAGAGCGATCATCACTTGCATCCGCTACTCTGCATAAATCTTCTATCAGACCGATTGAATTGATAAAGTCAGAAATATCGAAATTAATGCAGAAAACACCCATGATTTCGCCCTCGGGATCACGTATGTAGCTGGTGAAGGACTTCATCTTATGGCCATCGCTGGTCAGTGTGGGATAATTTTTATGGTCCTTGACGTTGGGCCCTTCACGTCGCATTGCTCTAAGCACCATGTCTGTGATAGGGGCACCAATTTTGCGGTGAGTAACGTCACCCTCTATATGCACCAGCGAGTTTGGCAGCTTCTCGAAATCGTGAATCACAACTTCACAATTTCGGCCAAAAAGCTCAGCTATGCCCTCAGCCATTCTTATGTAATTCTCAAAAATGCATTTTTTTATTTCGCTCATGATTGCCTACCTTCTTTGATCGTTACTTGTCTTACTATTTCAACAAAAATTTGAAGTTGTCAACAACTTTTTTTGACAACTTCAACAAAATATTGAACAAAAACTATAATGAAGTATGCTTTTGAAAATGACTTGTTTTTTGCTTAGAGAAAAAAGAATGCCTCATGCCCGGACTTAATCAGGACTTGAGGCAAAGTGTAATTTATGAGGAAAAGAAAGGTGTGAAGACAAGCATAGCAACATGCTTCGATAAAATTTTAACCCTGTCTGAATGATCAAGCCTTTTGCAGTCAGTCTTTAGAATAATTATTAGATCATGTCTCCGCATAATAAAAATTCTTTTGTCTCTTGTCTAAAAAATCAAATTTGACCTTCTAAATCAATCGGCGTACAAACACATAAACACCAATGGAGGTCCGCCATGAATTCCGTGCGTTGGAACGTCGCCGTATCAGCAGAAACCGACAAGGCCTTGCGAGTTTTCCTGGCCAGCTGCGGACAGGGCCGTAAGGGAGACCTGTCCCGCTTTATTGAAGGCGCTGTGCGTGAGCGCGTTTTCAATGAAACAGCCCAGGCGGTCAAAGAGCAGAACTTGGAGGCCACGCCTGAGGAAATTGAATCTGCAGTGGCTGAGGCCCTGGACTGGAGCAGAAAAACCTGATGCGTGTGGTACTGGACAGCAATGTACTGCTTTCCGCCCTGATCTCCCCGTACGCTCCTCCTCACAAAATCTTCCAGGCTTGGCAGGATGGCCGCTTCGAGCTTATCACCTGCCGCCAACAGATAGAGGAAATCCGGCAGGCCAGTCGTTACCCCAAATTGCAACGAATCCTACAGGGCCACCGGGTGGGAACCCTGATTAACCACCTTAGCCGTGGCAACCTTGTTGAAAAACTGCCTATGGGCATGCAAGCCAATGATCCGGATGATGCTTTTCTGCTGGGACTATCCCAGGCTGGTAGAGCGGACTTCCTCATCACAGGGGACAAGCGCTCCAGCCTTTTGCAGATAGGCAGCCATGGGCAAACCCGTATTATTACTCCTGATATCTTCTGCCGGGAATTCTGAAAATTCCTGTTTGAAGTCATTGCCTTTTTTTAACTTCCTATGTGAACCCTACGTGCATAAAAGTCTGGTTCTGCTTAAAATGAAGACTACATCTGCCCCCTACTAATCCTTCCTGCCCCTAATTCCTGCCCTTTGTCCACAAACTTTCTTCGAAAATATTCACCATGGCACACATGGAAGCCGGTCAACATAATTTTGTTTGCAGTGCTTGAAAATGAAGTCAGAGGAGGGACTACTGTTGGGGGGACTTTGATAATTTTTGTTTTGCCCACAGATATACTTACGCTGCAGGACCTCACGAACTAATAGCCATAGGTTGATATGACAGGAGTTATATCTGCATTAATCTTTAATTTTAAAGCCATAGGAGGGTCGAGGCTACACTCTAGAGAACTTTCCTGAGGTATCTGGTCACGGGGGGGGGTTAAGTGAAGCTGGAGAACTTATTGCGGTTTTTTCAGTACCCTTGGGAGGCATATTTTTATTTTTTATATCATTTTTTTATTGGTGCACCTTATGGTACAATAAAAATTTTAACCTTCTGTTAATGCCCATAAACACTATATGTCTGGCGGAGGGAGAGAGATTCGAACTCCCGGACCCTTTCGGGTCAACGGTTTTCAAGACCGCCGCCTTCAACCACTCGGCCATCCCTCCGTATACATGAAAACGCCAACTTGACTTAGAAAAATCAACTCAGCGTGGAAACTTTACTTTTTATCCCAACCTCTCTATATTTGTCAAGAAATGATTTGAACATTTTTTTAAACGGAAAGCGTCATAACAGGGCGGCCCGGGACCGAGCTTGCGAGTAACTAAAAAATCAGCCTTAACACGTTAGAGATTGCCGCGCTCGAAGACTCGCTCGCAATGACACCTGAGGTGTCAGGAATGTAGTTGCTGAAAACCTGTCACACACGAAGGAGCCTAAGCGACCGAAGCAATCTGTATGGCAAAATCGTAATAATCTGAATTTATTAATAAAACGCTTCCAGTTACTTGTAAGATCCTCACCCTGGCGGCCCGGGTCCGAACCTGCGAGTAACTGGATAATAAGGAAGAGATCAATTAGATCGAATAACCCCCAACCCCTCCTTAACTAAGGAGGGGTGTACACCTTGCTGTGCGCCAGTTATGATAGAATTGTGTGACACCAACCATTTGAAATACAAGGATAAGCTATTTTAAATCATCATGACAAAATATCTCAACCAGAACTTTGATGGCGTTGCTCTTTTCTCCGGAGGGCTGGACTCAATATTAGCGATTCACCTCATTCAGGAACAAGGGCTCAAAGTCCTTGGCCTGCACTTTTGCTCTCCTTTTTTTGGTCATCCTGAAAGAATAGCTAAGTGGGAAAAACAGTATCATATTCCTGTAGAAAAAGTTGATATATCAAAAGAGTTTATCAGTATGGTGCAGAGTGGCCCTCAGTATGGAACTGGAAAAATTCTAAATCCATGCGTTGACTGTAAAATTATTATGCTTAAAAAGGCCAGAGAACTGATGCACAGGTACCAGACTAAATTTATTGTATCTGGAGAAGTTGTTGGACAAAGGCCAATGTCCCAGAGACGAGATGCCTTGAATATCATTTTACGCGAGGCTGATGTTAAGGGTATCCTTGTTCGCCCTCTTTCAGCTCATCATTTAAAGCCCACTACTGTAGAGGAAGCAGGAATCGTAGACAGGAGTAAGCTTGAAAGCATTTCCGGAAGAGGCAGAAAAGACCAGATGCGCTTAGTCAAAAAATTCAATATCCATCCTGTTCCAACACCTGCAGGGGGATGCCTGCTCACGGAAAAAGAATCCTCCAAAAGATATCTGCCTTTGCTGCAGCATGTTTCTAATCTGAAACCTGAAGACTTTATGCTGGCCAATACCGGCAGACAAATGTGGAGTTCCAGTTATTGGCTGACCATTGGCCGAAACAAGGACGACAATGCATTTCTTGAGGAGCTGAGCACAGAAAACGACTATATTATTAAACTAAAGATGTTTCCCGGTCCTCTTGGTTTGGGCAGAATTTTAAACAATCAGCCCTGGCCTGAACAAATTGTAGCAAGCGCCTGTGAAGTGCTGAGCAGATTTTCTCCCAAGGCCAGACAATCTAACAGGCAGGTGGATGTTTTAGTCAGTCATAATGGCGAAACACGGGAGCTGCTGGTATGGCCAGGAGAGCTTGAGCACACAGCCCAATGGTCTGAGCCTGTCTGGGACAGGGACCTGGTTCATCAGATATACTCTGAAAAACACACTGAACGAGTAAACTGAATGGATATTCTGATCAGTCTTTTATTATTGGCTATAAGTGCTGTTTTGCTTTGGGCGGGGGCTGTATGGATAGTTGAAAGCGCATCCGCCATTGCGAGAAAGTTCAACCTGTCAGAACTGACTATTGGATTGACCATTGTGGCTCTGGGCACATCTCTGCCTGAATTTCTGGTCACTGCCACTGCTGCAATTCGTGGATATGGAGACATTTCTCTGTCCAATGTTATTGGATCAAACATATTCAATCTGGGCATAATTCTGGGGCTTATTGCTGTAATCACACCCATTCCAGCCAGCAAAACCCTGATAAGGCGCGATATATTTTTTTTAATTCTGCTTACATTGTTCATTCTTGTCATGATGCTGGACCTGACTCTGAGTAGAATGACCGGCATTGCCCTGGTCTTTATCTTTGTTTCATATAATTTTATGGTATTTTTCAGAGGAGCCAGGCTGACCATTGAGCTGGACGCTCCGTCAGAGAGAAAAGCAGTACCTTCAGACTATATAAAGCTGGTGGCAGGTTTTGCAATGATTGCCCTCGGTGGACACTACATGGTAAATGGAGCCACCTCTCTCGCTGAACTTATGGGGGTCAGCCAATGGGCCATTGGTGTGACTATAGTTGCCGCCGGCACATCTTTGCCTGAGCTTATCACCTGCCTGGTTGCTGCAATGCGTCATAAAAATGATATGCTTTTGGGCAACCTCATAGGTAGCGATATATTCAATTTTGCTGGAGTTTTAGGCTTGACCTGCATCCTAAATCCCATAAACATATCCGGTACAGCCATACCCAGCATGTTAAGTCTACTTCTAATGCTGGGATTTGTAACTTTGTTCATGCGCACCGGCTTTAAAGTTGGCAGGCTTGAGGGTCTTTTTCTCATTCTTTTTGCCCTGGGGCGCTGGACCCTGGATTTTACTATTTTTACCTGAAACTAATTCAGACTCTGCCACAGCTCAACTGAAACAATGATCGTAAGGATGAAGGCTGAAGGATGGAAGCTTGTACATTACCACATTAGCCCCTGGGATTGCCTCTTTTATCCCCTGCGGATTCCCCGCGGCATGATTTCTTCCTCATGCCACATGCAAAACACCAAACAGATGCCTGTTATCGAAGTTCGCTGTAACAATAAACAAAACGGAGAAATAAGTTGAAAGTTCCTCAAGGTGATTATTACTATCCCAACCCTAATCATAAAAGAGAAAGAATGTATGTTCGAGATAACGACGGAGTGATTGAGTTCAGACTGTGGAGTCAGGACCATCCCCAAATATGGGAAAGGCATGGCTGGTTAGATATGGACATCATCAACCGGGCAGCAGGTATGTATGACAAGAAAGGCGAAAATCCGGCAAAACTATATGATATTAATGTAGCCAAGGCCATTTTGAAGAAAAGGTAGCCTTGTTTGGAGAGTACTATCAATACACAGGCTAACGCGGGCTGTGCCCACATCCCAGTTATCTGTTAATTGTTATCAGGGGAAGGCAGTGAATTCAGCCTTTGTTCTTCAACATTTAACTATTAACTGATAACAATTTCTTGTTTTTTGCTACAGGATTGACGCGGTAAGTTACTAAGAATCGCTTTTGCTGACCTCTGATTCTGGGTTGGCGCTGGAAATAGCCTTAACTCTGTTTCGGCCACTGTTTTTGGCCATATAAAGAGCCTTGTCTGCAGCGCTTATGAGGTCGCTGGAGTCGTACTCGGATCTGAGCTGGGCCACTCCGATACTAATGGTGAAACGAATGGCTTCTCCGAGCTGACCGGATTTTTTTCGTGGCACAAAATTATACATTTCCACGTCTTTTCTAAGTTCTTCAGCCCTGGACCGAGCGTCTTGTTCGTATGTATTGTCAAAAATGATACAAAGCTCTTCCCCGCCGTATCTACAGGGAACTCCATTATGCATGTCCGCGTGCTTTCTGATGATCTTGGCCAGAGCTTTCAGCACATCATCCCCAATGAGATGTCCCCACTCATCATTGATATTTTTAAAGTGATCAACATCAATCATAAGCAAGGACAATGGTATATCATTTAAATGATGCGAATCCACGGCATTGCTGAGATATTCATCAAAATAGTTTCTGTTGTATAGATTTTTCAGCAGGTTATCGTATTTGGCAATATTTTCCAAATTCCTGGCACGATTCTCCCAGCTTACAGCCTCTTTCCTGGCCTCAAGCACAATCTTCCTGATGGTACCCTTGATATAACCGATTATATGACTTGGATCCTTCTGCAATTCTATATCACTTATTGTCTTTTCACTGAAATTATTAAGCTCTGAGCTTTGACGATTCACGCTTTTTTTGAACTCACCTACAAGAACCTGAATCTGATTTATGAGGGTTTCAGTAAATTCCTGTTCGTTATTGAGCTTCTGCTCCACAAGATTAATATCATTCTTTATATTTTCAGTAAAACACTGCTGAATTTTTTTGATAATGGCTTCCAGGTTAGCTTCAGAAAAATCTTTTTCCTCAAAGGCCTGCAATACCATTTTCTGCAGCTTGTATTTCTGCTCAAGAGTAATGATATCCATTCTGGAAACAAGATTGCGCACAAAGAGAATTATACTCAGCCACTCTGATTCATCTTTGATGCCCAGACGGTTAATGGTTTTGGACAGCTCTTCGTAGCTTAATGGATTACATACTTTATTATTACTCATGTTCTGATCCTTCCAAGTCCGGGTGAAGTAACTGACATGATGGGCAGACGCATGAAGACCTCCCTGCTACTTTTCTTGATTCAAGAGTGGAATCACACTTGGGACAACAATGACCTTTTTTGCCATATACCAGAAAATTTTCCTGAAACATCCCTGAATATCCCTGAGCATCACGGTAGTTGCGAAATGAGCTGCCACCTGCTTGTATTGAGCTGCTCAAAACTTCCTTAAGGCTGAAGTATAATTTTCGCAACCTTTTAAGTGAGACCTGATTTGCCGGAGTCTCAGGGTGTATCCCAGCCATGAAGAGTGACTCGTCTGCATAAATATTGCCTATGCCGGCAATATGTTTCTGATCCAGGAGCAGAGCTTTGATCCGGGCCTTCTTAGGTGTGAAGAGACCTACAAATTCTTGTTCAGATATTAGCAGGGGCTCAGGACCAAGCCCTGCAAAAAACTTCCAGGATTCAAGACCAGGACTGTCGAAAAGAGCACAGTATCCGAACTTTCGCTGATCTTGAAAAAACATTCTGGTGCCGTCTTCAAAAGTGAATAAAAGGTGAGTATGCTTGTCCGGCTGTGATTCCGCAGGTGGAATCCAGACTTTGCCGGTCATTTTGAGGTGAAAAATTAGATGACGAGCTTGATCCAGGTCGATGATCAAAAGCTTGGCCCGACGCCTGACATCTGTAACCATGCTGCCGGGAAGATTGGTCTGAAAATCATTTCTGTCCGTATGTAGTATGCCTGAATATAAAATTGAAGTCTGAATGATTTTTTTTCCAAGGATTAAAGGCTTAAGGCCTCTTGCTATGGTTTCGACTTCAGGCAGTTCCGGCATATACACTCCTGCTTGCAGTAATCAACTGTTATCATTTGTGGAAATACTAATTATCAAAACCTCTTCGCCACGAAGTACCTCGAGCTCAAGAGGTTCGCCACTACTGAAAGACTTTACAGCAGCATCGTGCAGATCAGTCATGGAGTCTACCTGCAATCCCGAAGCTGCTAAAATTACATCACCCTGTTCAAGGCCGGAAGCCTCTGCAAGGCTTCCATCAACCACTGCCATTACCACCACTGATCCATCATCAACAGAAGCTACAATTCCCAGCCTCATTCTTTCCTGAACCGCAGGACAATAATAATTGAAAGGATCTGCTCCTGCAATATCTTGAACTGATCTTACTGGGACAATTCTGGATATTCTTGCATGGGGCATAAGTATTCGAATTCTATGCTCAATGCCCCTGCCTTTAATTACATGCTCATTTCCGGCAAGAATAACCACAGGCATGCCAGTTTTATTTTTAATTTCAACTGCCTGAAATGCCATCATGGAATCCCAAACTGACTGCGCAAGGATAAACTTGTCCAGACCAGTTTCATAATCCAGTTGGGAAGGCATGAACTGCCTGTGAATATCAAACTGTTTTTCTAGGATTGTCATCTGTCCAGGCGGTGGATATATGATAGTGTCAGGCATGAAAAGAAAATCCGTCTTTTCAAGGCTGTATATGCCTTCTCGACTGATTTTTCTGGTCACTTGGGAGGGCACATTGAGGGCTTTTATTTCAATACCATGCTCCTGGCACTTTCGAAAAATCGGCTCATACAGGAAAAAATCAAAACCCCATCTCTGGTCCCACTCCAAATTCTCCTGCAGCTTATCAAGATTGATCAGTCCGGCATTGAAGTCGTCAAGAATGCCTTGTCGTTCCACACTGACCATCTCCATACCCACAATAAAACTATGACCGGACATGGCAAGATTATCAATCAGTTTTGCCTGGGTTTCATGGTCACAGAGCATATTGTGGGACTCGCCTATTAAAACAAAATCCTGAGCCATAAAATGCTTGATCACCTGGCTTTTATCCAGCAAGGCACCGGTTTCTGAAATAAAAGCACCCGGCAACAGCTCCCCGTGAGGAGCAGTTGACGGGTGCTTAATGGAGCATCCTGACAGCAATATAAATAATGCAGCCCAAATCAGCAGTAATGATTTAAGGATCATTCCCAGGTCCGTTTATCTTCAATGGGTCTTATCTGCGGGGGCAAACTGCCTGGAGCCAGAACCTTGAGTACAGGTCTGATTTTGATTTTTTCTCTAAAAGAGTGAAGAAGCTCAGCATCTCGCTTAAAGGTTGAAGCCTCCACATAAAGAATCATTTCATCAATGCCGCCAGGATTGGTAACCTCAATCTGCCACCTCTTAATTTCTTCAAAAACACTCATGACCTGCTCCACCTGATGCGGATAGACAAACATGCCCTTGATTCGAGCAGTGGTATCCACACGCCCAACAATATTGCCAAGACGCGGAGATGTTCTGCCGCATGTGCAGGGGGTATAATCGATGTATGACAAATCACCCGTGGCCAGCCTGATGAGCGGATAAGTTTTGTTAAAAGTGGTAACCACTATTTCCCCAACTTCTCCTTCCTTAAGGGAAATGCCGGTGTCAGGATGGCATATCTCCACGTAAGCCCGGTTGGCCACATGCAAGCCATTTTTATGAAAACACTCATAACCTATACAGCCTACATCAGCTGTACCGTACCCCTGACGCATAATCAGATCAAACTTTTTCTCAAGAGTAGATCGCATTTTTTCTGAAAATTTTTCTCCGGTAACAAAGGCAACTTCCAGGAAAAGATCTTTACGCAGGTTAAGGCCTTTTTCTTCACCCTTTTGTGCCAGATGCATGAGATAACTCGGTGTGCCCACAAACCCGGTCACTCTGAGCTTTTGCATAATTTCAAGCTGGGTATTGGTATTGCCGGGGCCTGAGGGCACAACTGAACATGCAATGTTGCGCAAAGGTTCTTCAAACATGAGACCTGCAGGGGTCAGGTGATAGTTGAAAGTAACCTGAACAATATCGCCTGTTCTGAATCCTGAAGCATAAAAACCTTCTGTCCAGCCCCAATAGTCATCACTTTTATCTTCAGGGTCAAAAATAGGACCTGGAGACAGGAATATGCGTCTAAGCTCTCCAAGGTCTTTGGTAAGCAGACCTCCAAGGCGCGGTCCCATGGACTGCAAAAAAATCAGTTCTTTCTTCTTAAGAATGGGAATATGCTTGAGGTCGGTAAGAGTTTTGAATTTGTCAACATTGAACTGGGCTCGATCAAAGCGCTTCTTTACATCTTCAGAATATCGATAGGCATAGGTTAAAAGGTCTTTAAGCTGTATCTGGTAAAACTTTTTCCTTTCGGAATGATCAAGAACTTCCTTTCGGGTCAAAATACCCTCGGTACGGTCCTTTCGGGTCATTATGCTGGTCCTCCTTATCAGGATTGCGAAAAATACAGTGTGACGTATCTGCTGATTGGTAACTTACTCTTGGAACCCTGTCATAAAAAACAATAAATTGTTATCAGTTATTAGTTATCAGTTATTAGTTATCAGTTATTAGTTATCAGTTATTAGTTATCAGTTATTAGTTATCAGTTATTAGTTATTAGTTATTAGTTATTAGTTATTAGTTATTAGTTATCAGTTATTAGTTATCAGTTAATTGTTAAAGAATAAAAGCCTGAATTCAATACCTTACCCTGATAACAATTAACAAATAACAGATAACAAATAAAGTTAAAGACAATAAAGAAGATATTTTTTTGAAAATCGGGCATCGGTTTTCAAAAAGGCTGCCTTTTCATTTGCCGCCTGCCTTGTTAAACAGGAGTAGTCTCCGTCGCAGACGGGTTTAACTGGGTTCCCCGGCAAATGGAAAAACTTCTTTCTTCCTTTGCGCCCTTTGCCTGCCCGGTTTAACAACGCTGAAAGCGTTCCTGCGCAGCAGGGTTTAACTGGGCGTCTTGAGTGAGTCTTTTTACCCTGATAACCATTTAAATACACGAAGTGTAGGCGCAGCCATTCAACAGGGGCGAACGGGCGGTTAAAATATCTTTTTTTGGGTTGTGGGCACAGCCCGCATTAGAGAAAAATATGCCGGGAGAATCTGTTGTAAAGCCGTAAAGGGCTGATTGCAAATGCAACCGGAAAAAAATATTCTGAAATGCCAACGGATCAGATTGCATCAGGCAATCCTGTAAATAAATAAAAATATTATTGTTAAACAGTATTGCCATGGAAATCAAGCAAAAATTACTCCCCTGGCGGGGAGCTGTCTTCTATCCTTAATCGCACATTTTCAACCACTCATAAAAATTTACTCAAGCGGCGAAATTCCTGTATTCTGCTTTGTTTGTTCAGTTGTTTTACGTGTGGCCGACCATGTCCCCCCACAAAGACACAGGAAGAATTAAGCTGGAATATTGCAGCGAAACCAGGAATGCAGGTATTGACTTGATACCCTTTCCCCGGCTAACAAGTACAGTTCAGCAGCACGACTCAACAGACTTCACTTTCTCAAGCTTAGAGAACGGGTGCCCTTTTACCTGATAACCAACGAGAGTAGTATGGAAATCCCTGCTTATATCTGGTACACTTCTGCTTTAATCCTGGGTTTGTGCCTTGGAAGTTTTTATAATGTCTGCGTCCACAGATACCTCACCGGCGAGTCCATTGTTTTTCCAGGCTCACACTGTCCTCACTGCAAATACAAATTATCATGGTGGGAAAATATTCCCATTGTCAGCTACGTAATTTTGCTTGGCAAATGCAAGTCATGCTCTGCCCCTATAAGCCCAAGATATATAATTATTGAAGCGCTTTCAGGCCTCTTGTCCCTGCTGCTGGCAATGCAGTTTGGTTTGAGTCCGGAGTACTTTATTTACATGTTTTTTATGGGGCTGCTGATCGTAGCATCATTCATTGACTTAGAAATATTTATCCTTCCTGATATCATAACTTTGCCTGGCGCTCTGTTAGCCTTGGCTGCCTCATTTTTCCTGCCAATTCCCTGGCAGGATGCACTTTTGGGGGCCTTGCTGGGATCAGGTTTTTTTCTTTTGCTGCAAAGGGCCTACCGCATAATAAAAAAGATTGAAGGTCTTGGGTCTGGAGACATTAAACTCATGCTGATGTTGGGAGCACTCACAGGTTGGCAGGGGCTGCCCATTCTGATCTTCACTGCAGCTGCCAGTGGTCTGGCAGCATCCCTTTATTTTCTTAAGAAATCAGATTCCGGCTCCATGCAAACCCCTGTTCCTTTTGGCCCTTTTCTCGCCATGGGTGCGGTAATCTATATTTTGTGGGGAGAGGCTATCTGGCAATGGTACCTTGGATAGTTTCAGGCTGAAGATCATAAAATCGCCTCGTCCGGGGGATCGGGACCGAACGTGTGAGTGACTTAACCCCTCGTTCCCAGGCTCCAGCCTGGGGACGTTTTGTTCTTGCGGCTCCAGCCGCTTCTTAATATCAAAACCTGGATTCCGGCTTTCGCCGGAATGACGATAATGAGCTACACTTTGCTTTAACCGTCACCCCGGACTTGATCCGGGGTCCAGTTTTTTTGAAGTTACTTGTAATCTCCCCACCCGGGCGGCCCGGGACCGAACCTGCGAGTAACTTTAAGAGTCTGTCACTTTTCTGGAAATTGGGACAGTCCCCGCGAGGTACTATAAAACAGATTGATGCTGCATTGGTTCCTGGTAGAAATTTGCTTCAATGGAAAAATTTACACAGCGAGGGACAGTCCCTGTGCCAGGCGCAAAGCTGCCACCTTTGACGGAATTTTTCAGGCAAATGTGCATCAATCATAAACAAAAATCGTAAAAATATGAAAATTGTAACCGTCTGATTTTATTATCAAAACGATTATAGTTACTTAGAAGAAAAAGATACTGATCACCAATCAATTTGTTGCAAAGCAAAAGGAATATGTATGTACAAAAATAAAAAAGCACTTCAAATTTTTTCAAAACGTAAAGCCGTCATGCTTAAGAAAAACATTCTTCCTTCAGAAATGCTGGATCTTGTGGAATTCACTTTTAAACAGCAACTTGAAGCTTTTGACAAGGCTGAGCCGAACCTGCCGGATGATCTCAACCTGCCCCCATTAGATCAGCTCATGGCAGGAAAGCCTGTTATCACTCGCGACTCATTTCTATATGACCAGAAAAATGCCTTGCAGCTTTTCACGACCTTGATGGACAATCTTAAATCATGCCCGGATCATCTCAAGCAGGCTCGAAAAATAATTATCCGCGAAATGGAAAGTGACCCGCAACTGCGGGAAAAGGCCTTTACCAGCTACCTCAAAGCCGATGATCATTTTTTCAGATCATTTGGACAAAAAACTCCGGACAGCCCCAGAACACTAAACTACCTTGCCCAGTCCTCCATCACTCCTGCCATAGCCCGTGTTGCCCAAAAAGTTATGCTGGCTCTTCCTGCTGACCAGACATGGACATCAGGCAGCTGCCCTGCATGCGGCAGTCTGCCTTATATCTCAAACCTGGAAGGCAAGCAGGGTAACCGGGTCATGAACTGTTCTTTCTGTCATACATCATTCCGATTCAAAAGAATGCTCTGTCCATTTTGTCTCGACAACAAGAGTGAATCGTTTGAATACTTCACTGCGAAAGAATTTCCCGGATTCCGAGTTGATGTCTGTAAAAGCTGCAAAATGTACATCAAAACCACTGACTTCAGAGAAATGGACCGCAAATCACTGCCTCAGGTAGATGATCTTGAATCACTGCCCTTAGATATCATGTCCAGCAAGCAGGGTTATACAAGACCCACCATTTCTGTGTGGGGATTTTAATTGATACTAAGCTCCTAACAGGAATCGTCAGCTAATGAATGAGACTGTCAATACAGAAATTCGCGCTGTAGTTCTCGCCGGAGGCAAGAGTACCAGGCTTGGCCAGGACAAGACGCAACTGCTTGTTAAGGGAAAACCCCTGCTGTATAATATGCTGGATCTGGCAGCAATGGTCTGCTCTGAAACATATTGTGTGGGCCGGGAAGTGCCTGACTCAGCAAACAACTCAGGGTGGATGCTGGACAAAATCCCTGGAATAGGTCCCATGGGCGGAATCATAACCGCTTTGCAAAATCTTAAGGCACCATGTCTGATATTGGCCTGTGATCTGCCAGGCATGCGTCAGGATATTTTACAGCGCCTGATACAAAAACGCTGCCAGCGTCCAGGAAAGCATTGTATGACAACATTTTATCAAAAATCCACCGGTTACATCGAAGCTCTTGTAGCCATTTACGAACCAGAAAGCTTAGATCTGCTTATTGATTCATATCGCAATGGTTGCTATAAGCTCAGTAAAGCCATTCCCTTTGACTATCGCAGTCATATTGAGTATGGGACACGTGAAGAGAAATATTTCTTTAATGTAAACTATCCCCACGACCTCAGGTTCTTAAAGGGTGAAACTATCCCTGAAGAGCATTAGCGCTGCATATGATGAATAACATTACAAACAGACTCACATTCAAATCTGATCACCCGGTACTTCCATTCTGGACAACTCTTGTGACTATGATTTTCATTTTATTTATGTTTATTCCCGGCATCAGCCAGGCCAATGGTATATACTATTATCAGGACGAAAACGGCACTTTTCATTTCACAGATCTGCCTACCTCAGACAAGTTTCGTCCATTTGGGATGTTCAGAACCCGCGACCCGCACAGTCAGGATATTGTGCAACTCACTCACAGGTATGGCAGGCTTTACTCCATTGATCCTGTTTTGATCCAGGCCATGATTCAGGTTGAATCAAACTTCAATCCTGTGGCAGTATCTCATGCCGGAGCAGAGGGCTTGATGCAGATCATGCCGGAGACTCAAAAAGATCTGGGCCTTACAACTCCATTTGATCCTCGTGATAATATTGAAGCCGGAACCAGGTATTTCCGTTACCTTATCGACAGATTCGGGGATGTTTCCCTGGCCCTTGCCGCCTATAACGCCGGGCCAGGCAGGGTTGAAAGATATAATGGCATTCCCCCTTTTCGGGAAACGCAAAACTACGTGCGTAAAGTTCTGGAAATTTACGCACAAAATAAGTAGGGTCGGTAACTCATGTTTAATCTTCCCAACAGCCTGACCTTTGCCCGCATCGGCTGCATTCCTGTAATTGTGGCACTTCTTTACTTTCCGAGCAAAGTGACTGCAGCACTGGCCATGCTCATATTCATCGCGGCTTCCCTGACCGACCTGGTTGACGGGATTGTAGCCAGAAAATATAATATGGTAACAAACATGGGTAAATTTCTTGACCCATTGGCCGATAAGTTATTAATAGCGTCTGTAATGATCATGCTCGTAGCCAATGACTGGCTCCAGGCCTGGGTGGCCATCATCATAATTGGCAGAGAAATAACTGTAACCGGACTCAGAGCCATTGCCGCGGATCAAAACGTGGTTATTGCTGCGGACAAATACGGCAAACTTAAAACAATTTTTCAGGTTGTAGCCCTGTGCCCGCTTATTTTGCATTATGAATGGTGGGGATTTGATCCCACCATCATAGGCCAGATACTTATATATATCGCTCTTGTTCTGGCCCTGGTATCAGGTGTGAACTACTTTCGCGGCTTTTACAGACAGCTTGAGAACTGAAAGCTCATGTTCATTAACATCCTGAATCACAGCTGCTCAAAGTAAAGTTTAAAAAAACATAATTAATAATGTTGCATGATAACTTTCGACTGCCCAATAACGGGACAAATAACAGATAACTGATAACAGATAACAGTTTACGGATCACTTTCTAAACGGAGTAACCAATGGCCCAGATAGATGCTTTTTTCAAAATGATGCACGAGCTCGGTGCATCGGACCTGCACCTTTCCACTGGCTCTCAGCCCATCATACGCCTGCACGGAGATTTGCAAAGAATTAAATATAAATCTCTTGAGCACGAAGAACTCAAAAAAATGCTTTATGAAATCACTCCGGAAAACAAGGTCAAACTTTTTGAAGAAAGCGGAGATGTTGACTTTTCATATGAAATTCCCAATCTGGCCAGATACAGGGTCAATTTCTTTCTCCAGCGACGTGGTGTTGCCGCCGTTTTCAGAGAAATACCTCAAAAAATTCTAAGCATTGAAGATTTGGGACTTCCACCCATCATGAAGAGAATGGCCATGCTCCCAAAAGGTCTGGTGCTTGTGACCGGCCCCACAGGAAGTGGTAAATCCACAACTCTGGCGGCTATTATCGACTATGCCAACAAAACCCGCAAAGATCATATTCTAACCATTGAAGATCCCATTGAATTTGTGCATGAACCTGTCCATTGCCTGATCAATCAGCGAGAAGTGGGCAGAGACACTTCAAGCTTCAAGTCCGCACTGCGTGGTGCCTTGAGGGAAGACCCGGACATCATACTGGTTGGCGAACTGCGAGACCTTGAAACCATAGAGCTTGCTCTGGAAGCTGCTGAAACAGGACATCTGGTCTTTGGCACCCTGCACACCATTTCCGCGTCTAAAACCATTGACAGAATCATTGAAGTATTTCCCGGAGAAATGCAGGGACAGATCAGGTCCAGCCTTTCTGAATCCTTAAGAGCGATTATCGCACAAACCCTTTTTAAACGCATTGACAAGCCGGGCAGAGTGGCTGCACTTGAAATTCTTATTGCTACACCTGCTGTGCGCAATCTCATTAGAGAAGGTAAAAACTTCCAAATTAATTCTGTCATTGAGACTGGCAAAAAATTCGGCATGCAGCCCCTTGATGATGCCATTATGAAACATCTGCAAAAAAGAATAATTGACTCTGAGGATGCCTACAACAAGGCCGTAAACAAATCCAAATTCAAGGAATTTCTGTCAGAACCTCCTCAGGATTTTACTGAAGTTTAGGAGTTGATCAATGCTCAGATCCCAGTTGGACGACCTCATCAGCCAAACCTTGCAGGCCTACCCTGACCTGTCTGATATCATACTCACTGTGGGTAAAAAAATTCAGGCCGAAGTTCATGGTAAACTGATCACTGTTGCAACCAGGCCCGGACTTGGGCCTCTTGTGCCTTTTCAAACCGAGGCTGTTGCCATGGCCATGATGGGGCGCAACATGCGTCTTTACCAGGACCAGCTTAATACCGGATCATGCGATCTGTCCTATGAACTTCCAGGACAAGCCAGATTCAGGGTTAATGTATTTGGTCAGAAAGGATCACTGGCCATAGTAATGCGCAAACTTTCCATGACAGTGCCCTCAATGGAGCAGCTCAAACTGCCGCCCATCTTCAATGAAATGGCCTCTGAAAAGTACGGCATGATTCTGGTCACCGGAGGCACAGGAACAGGTAAGTCTACTTCTCTGGCCGCTTTGATTGATGAAATTAACAATCAGGAGTATAAACACATTGTTACTCTTGAAGATCCTGTGGAGTTTCAGCATCAGCACAAACGAGCGGTTATCAATCAGCGGGAAATGGGCATTGACTTTAATACTTTTGCTTCAGGACTGAGAGCGGCTCTGCGGCAGGCGCCTAAAGTAATACTTGTGGGTGAAATCAGAGATAGAGAAACCATTTCCATCGCCTTAGAGGCTGCGGAAACAGGACATCTTGTTCTGGGCACTCTGCACACCAGCGATGCCGGACAAACAGTCAACCGCATCATCGGCATGTTTGAGCTAAACGAAGAGCGTCTCATAAGATCCAGGCTTGCTGAAAGTCTTAAATACGTTGTTTCGCAACGACTTATGCTAAGACAGAGCGGCGGAAGAGTTGCTGCCTTTGAAATCATGCGCAACAACCTTAGAGTTAAAGATTTGATCCTTAACGGTGAGGATGATGAAAAAACATTCTACAATGTTATAGCTGAAGGTGATGCTTATGGCATGACCACATTTGACCAGTACCTCATGAATCTGTATGAAAATGAAATAATTGCTGAAGACGTGGCCATGCTCAATGCTTCGGATCGGTCCAGGCTCAAGCAGATGATTGACCGGGTCAAATCGCTGAGGGGTGAAAAAGTTACGGATATTGAAGGGTTGGAACTTGATGTTGATTACGGTAAGAAATAGTTATTTAATGCTGGCTTCGTCCTCAACCCAAAAAAATATTTTTAACCGCCCGTTCGAAGACTCACTCAAGACGCAAAGGGCGCAAAGGAAGAAAGAAATTTTTTCATTTGCCGGGGAGCGGCAAATGATAAGGCAGCCTTTTTGAAAACCGATGCCCGATTTTCAAAAATATCTTCTTTATTGTCTTTAACTTTGAGTCCTTTGCGCCTTTGCGGTTCAAATTTTTCTGTTTTTTTAAATACAGTAACTTCCAACCCCATACCAAAATGAGAAGTCCATGAGCCAAACACAGGAAAACACTGATACCAAACGGGTAGAACCGGATTTTTTCCCACCTGGATCCAATGTATGTTTTATTTGTCTGACAGAAGCTGATACAGCCAAAAATCTGCAGACCATTTTCAAGGAACAGGGCTACCTGACAACTGGGGCCGCCAGTGTCAGTACTGCTGTCCAGAAACTCAGGCTTAACCAGTACCAGTGTATAGTTCTGGAAGACAGGCCCGACTTCAAACCCATATACGATGAAATAAAAACCTGGCCCGGCAATATCCGCAGAGATATCAATCTCATACTTATAGGCTCGGATGCACCAAGCCTGCATCAACAAAAAGCATTTATCGCCGGCGCAAACTTTTTTATAAACAAAGGTGACTTAGAACGTATGAAAGAATTAATTAATCAAGCATTAAAAGGTTATGAAGATTATTACCAACCCTGGAATCAGGCACGGGAGGTTAAAAATGCACATTGAATCTACTTTACTCCAGCACAGGCTGAAACACTGCCTTTTGACCATCGTTGAACTGGAACCCGTGCTGAGCAAAATTGCCATGCACTCAGAGATAATCACTGAGTTTCAACATCTTAGAACTGTTATATCCAATGTTTCAGAAATGAGCCTTTGCCAGGAAGAAGTGGACCGCATAGAGGCTGCAACAAATCTGTTTCTAAGTGAACTTGAAATACCGATTTCCTATCTTGAAGTCGAAAAAGATCGATTGTTGCAATAAAAATGTACAGACTGATCATTATCCTACTTCTTATTCTTAACGCGTTTATGATCCATAAGTTGATATGGACTCCAAGCGGTGTTCTAAATTATCTTGAGATCAATGAATCTTATCTGGAATTAGAGCAGAGAAACAATGCCCTGATTGAAGAAAACAGGGAACTTAGTCGTCAGATAATGGCTCTGCGAGAAGATGATGACTACCTGATGGAAGCAGTCCGCAGAGAAATGCGTTATGTTAAAGACAATGAAGTTTTATATTTTTTCTCACCCTGACCCAAGTAGGAGCATCAGGACAGGAGCTTTTTAATGTCCCAAGACAAATTAAAATTTTATGAAGAGGTTCTGGAGCTTGAGCCTGGCTCTAAGCTTTTTTTCCCCTTAGCAAAACTTTACTTCCTGAATAAAGATACTGAACTTGCCATTAATACTCTTACCAAAGGCCTTGAAAAGTATCCTGAACATTTGGAAGCCAAACTGCTTTTAGCTTCCATCCATAAGCAAGCAGGCAATACCCAACAATCAAGAGCTATTCACCAGGATATTTTTGCTTTATTTTCCAGCAACCAGGAGTTTTGGGACAGTATTGCCACTGATCTTGCTGAAAATGGGCAAAACGATCTGGCCCTGGCAGCTTCATTTTTTTCCATGTCTGCCAGGCAAAAGGATGCCACGTGGTCGGACATCATGTGGTCAGGACTTAAAAGCCTTAACATGCCGCATGCAGCAAATGACAAAAGCCAGGAAACCATCAGCCACCATCCTTCTGGTTCTTTAGAGACGGAACCAGAGCTGCCTGTCCCTGACAGTCAACAAGAAGAACCTTCCCAAGAACAATCATACGAAGATCGGCATGTACAGCACCCTGAAGAAACTCCTGTTGCAGATGAAGACATAGATCCCACAGAGACTGAATTTCTACCCGAAACTAAAACCCCTTCTGAAGCTTCAGAACCTCAGGAAAAGTCCGATCCAGAAGATGGCCAGCTCGACTTGGACCAGGATCTTATTTCCAGAGAAGACCCTTCTTCCCTTTCTAAGGAAGACCAGGAACTGGATTTGGATGCCATGTTTGAGCCTATGGACCAGGAGGATGACAGTCAGGATTCTGAGACTCAGGACCCCCTGGCCGACTTTGATGAAAATTTCGAAACTGAAGATAAAAAGACAGTCGAGACACCCGACGATCCTGAGGTTCAGAAGGATACTCCCGATCAAAGCCTGGAAGAAACACCTGAAGATGACTTGGAAAAATCGCTTCAGGAACAGGATGCCCAGCCTGAACAATTAGAGCGCACTGCGACTGGTGAGACAGAACTTTATGAGGATCCGGAAGAACTGGATGATTTTGATCTGGAAAGCGATGCTAAAACCAGGTCCATGGCTGATATTCTTTTTGGACAGGAAGAATATGCCAAGGCTCTGGATATTTACGAAGAACTCTGGAAAAGCAGTTTGCCCGGCCAGGAAAGAGAGCATCTTGATGAAATGATAAACAAAACCCGTCAGGCTATGGTTGAACAGGAAGACTCGCAGGAAAAGCCTGAAGATGAACACGAGCAGAAACACGAGCAGGAAAATGAGCAGGAAGCAGGCCATGAAGATTCAGTATTAGAGCAAGAGCATACCGTCGACCAGTCCCATCAACCCATAGAAGAGCCTGCTGAGCCTTCAGGTCAGCAACAGGCTACTTTTTCACATGAAGGCCAGGAAACTATTCCGACATCCGACGATGATTTTGAGCTGCCCGAGAACTTGAGTGTGTCTGAAAAACAAGATACAGAAGAGATCTCTGAAAAGGAAGAGGCCGAAAAAGCTCAAGAAGAAACACAGGAGCTGAACCAGCAGGATAACCAGGAGCCTGCAAAAGAAAAAAAGGATGAAGCAGTTGACTTTCTCATGGCCCTGGCTGACAGGCTGGAAGCTCGAAGCTCACAGGAGCCAGAACAACAAAAATAAAATGCGTGTGGATATAAGACTTTTGAGTGTCCAGATATAACACACCGGGGACACTTTATTTTTAGCCGGTAAGGTACTGGATATTTTGCCGCCGGATAGTCCTGCTGTTTTGCTGCTTGAGGTCGGCAAAAGTGCCCTTCCCCGGAGGCCATGGCAACAACTAACACAAAATGTCGCATTAGTGATAAAAATTAAAAGTTATCAGTTATTTCTGAATCAATCATTTTTTGTAATAGTTTAGCCCTTTTCTAAGAGAAGCAGGGGACAGACACCCCAGCCCTTGTTTTTTGTTGATGTAAAACACAGATTTAATAAAACAAGGGCCGGGAGAGCCAGTCCCCGTGCCACATGCAAATGGCTAAACTGTTACCATTTTTTTAATTTTCGCTGTAAAATTATTCTTCCTGACCTTTCTGAATCATGGCCATCTCTTTCTGCATGGCGGCAATACTTTCATCCAGCTTTTTTTTCTGGCTTTCAAGACCAGCCATCTGATGCTTCATTTTGGTTCTGGTCATGGATAATTTATGTTCTCTCGCAGTAATGTCTCCATGCATTTTAACATAAAAATACCCTATTATCCAGAAAGACAGAATTATTAGAAGAGCAGCCCATATCAGTAAATTCATTCACTTCTCCTTAGCGCTGCCTGAGCTTTTTTGAGCTGGTCAGATGTAACCAGTCCAAGAAGTACAAGAACATCTTCCATCTTCAGTCCGGCGTTATCGCTGCGCTCCAGATAATGATTGGCTTTTTCAAGCTTTTCATTGTCCACCAGTTCCATTTCTTTGAGAATATCCAGAACGGTTTTAGCCTTTTTTCCTTTCTTGGAATTTTTTCCATTTTCCTGATTCTCACTTTCTCTAATTGAAGTCTTTTTTGAGTCGAGCAGTTCTGCTTTTATCTGATTCTCTCTTGACTGAGCCTCCCTGATATCATTTTGCAATTTGGCATAACTTTGCTCCAGATCCTTGAATTCATTATCCAGGGACTTCAGCCTGTTGCGTCGCCATTCTTTCATCCTGGCGTAAATCGCGGCATTGCCTATGGCAACAAAAAGAAAAATCAAAAGATATCCAAGCAAACTCATTGGATTCATGGAGTTCTCCTCTATGTAAACTACAACTAAAACTGCGGAACGAAAGAATTCCCTGTTTGTAAACAGAACCATATTGATGCCGGAGAAAGTCACCACGACACTTTTTTTCTTGAAGAGAAAGCAGATTAAAAATAGTATAGGGAGAACCAGTTCCTGTGCCAAGCATAAAGTCTCAGACCTGGATCCAACCTGACCATTTATCAACAGGACATGCTCCCCTGCAGGACAGTGCAAAATTTTTACATTGCTTCCTTAGGCACAATTATTTATAGAAAAAACGAAATAATATCAAATACACTATTTGCCCTTTTGTCATTGGCTGCCTGGGGAGCATTCAGGTGCTGCCAGGGGAGATGCCTGCACTAATAAGTGATATCTTTTAACCCTCAGGTTATGTATTTTTTTGATAACAAATAACTGACAACTGGTTTGTAGCCATAGCCAACTTTACTTACACTGCCTGATATGTTCTATATGGAGGAACAATGCCCGCAAAAATTATCCTGTTAATAAGTATATTGTTTTTTTTATTTGGATGTGACAGATTTGATCAGCTCCAGTCAAAAATGCGCGTTTTCGAAATAGGAGCCACTGAATATGAAATTGAAACTAACCGCAAAGATGTCAGTGCTTTAGAAAAGAGTCTGGCCACGAACATCTACCCCATTGATACTCAGATGACTCGTCTCTTAAGAGACCTGTCTGTGAGAGATTCCTTCCCCCCACCCGAGTGGATGGCAGGAATGATGAACCGTTACTTCTGGCTCAATGGGATTTCCATAATTGATGCTGATCAGAATATTCTCTTCAGATATCCGTCAGTCTCAATTAAAGATCTTTCTTTTTCTCCTGCTTTCCCCCAGGCGCTTGATCTTCGCCAGGGCAGAGTTATGCTGGCCATTGAAGAATCAGAGCTTGGCAAGGAAGTTCTGCTCATTAGCTCTGTCTATGAAAATTTTGAAATTGCAGGGTTTATTGTAGTTCACTTTGATCCCAGAACATTTATCGCTCAAAGCAACCGTCCTGAAGATATCATTCTTATCACCGACCAGGAAATTGCCTGGACAGGACAGTTTGAAAATATAACTCCTTTGCTGCAGCCTATTGACTGGCAAGACAAGCTGACAAGACGAATCAGTGGAAAAATCAGCCTGGAACATGATCAGTTCTTCTGGTTTGCCCGGGCTGTTGGAGAAGACTGGCTAATATATCTTATTCAAGACAACTAAGGGAGGTGCCAATGCCCCAGGTTACAGTTACCGAACAACTGCTTATCCATCAAAAAGAAAGCCCCATGGCAACCGGTCGATTCACTCGACTGCTTAATGAGTTGATTCTATCAGCCAAGATCATTTCCCGGGAAGTTAACAAGGCCGGTCTGGTCAACGTTTTGGGATTTACTGGCGAGACCAATGTGCAGGGCGAGAAAGTCAAGAAACTTGATGAGTTTGCCAACAGCATTCTGATATATCGTATGCAGAGATCCGGACTGCTGTGCACCATTTCTTCCGAAGAAAATGCTGATTTGATCCAGGTGCCTGATAACTTCCGCAGAGGAGACTACATTTTAATTTTTGACCCATTGGATGGATCTTCCAACATTGATGTTAATGTCAGCATCGGAACAATATTTTCCATTTTCAGACGAATTGAAGAGGACGGACCGGTTTCCCTTGATGAGGTTTTGCGCAAGGGCTCTCAACAGGTTGCAGCAGGATACTTTTTATATGGCACGTCAACCATGATGGTTTACACCACCGGCGATGGAGTGCATGGCTTTACCCTTGACCCCAGCGTGGGAGAATTTCTGCTGTCTCACCAGAACATCAAAATTCCTGAAAGCGGCAAGGTCTACTCAGTTAATGAAGGTAATTATCCATATTGGGACGAAAAAACCCGTGAGGCGATATCCTGGTTCAAGTCTCCTTCCAATAGCCGCAAAAAACCATATACCGGCAGATATATCGGATCCATGGTATCTGATTTTCATCGCAATTTGATCTATGGCGGAATCTTCATGTACCCCAAAGACAGCAAAGACTCCAAGCTGAGCTCTGGTAAACTGCGTCTTATGTGCGAAGCCAACCCCATGGCCTTTATTGCGGAACAGGCAGGAGGCATGGCCACTGACGGGATCAACCGCATCCTGGATATTGAGCCCACTGAACTTCATCAGAGAGTTCCTTTATTCATCGGCTCAAAAAATGACGTTCTAAAGGTACAGGAAATATACGGTCAAAACTGATGATTTGTCTTGGCATTGAGTCTTCATGTGACGAGACTTCTGTTGCCCTGGTAGATGGTACTGTTTTACTGGGTCAGCTCACTTTTTCCCAGGTGGACATGCACTCGGTTTTTGGCGGGGTTGTTCCTGAGATGGCATCTCGTGAACATCTCAACAAGGTAGCCCCACTTTATCAGAATCTGTTGCGAGATACCGGTATCCGCCAGAATCAGATCAATGTTGTGGCAGTCGCCAGAGGTCCTGGTCTATTGGGCTGTTTGCTGGTGGGAATAAGTTTTGCCAAGGGGTTATGCCTTTCACTTAATATTCCGCTGGTGGGCGTGAACCACTTACACGCTCACCTCATGGCTCCGGGCATGGAACAGGAACTGAATTTTCCTGCCATAGGGCTTCTTGTATCTGGAGGGCATACAAGCCTTTACCTCATCAACAGTCCATTTGACTTCAAGCTTTTGGGAAAAACTCTGGATGATGCTGCTGGGGAAGCTTTTGACAAGGCAGCCAAATCGCTGAATATTCCTTATCCTGGTGGAATTTTCATTGACCGGTTTGCCTCTTTTGCCCAGCCTGACCACAAGATGTTTCCAAGGCCGTACTTAGATAACACCAATCTTGATTTCAGTTTCAGCGGCATCAAGACAGCAATGGTCTATCATGTTCGGGACAACCCCGGGCTTGTTTTGCAAAACCCAACAGAAACAGGACCTGACTTTAAACCTTCGGAGGAGTTAGCTACAGTATGCTCTTCCTATAACTGGTCTATTGCTGATTCATTGCGCATCAAGCTCAAACGGGCCTTAGACCGACATGAGGTAAAAGAAGTCATTCTGGCTGGAGGTGTTGCTGCCAACACAATGATCAGAGAATCCATCAGCCGACTTGCCATGGAAAGAAAGATCAGGCTTATTATGCCGTCCATTGCCATGTGTACTGACAATGCAGCCATGATAGCCCTGTACGGACATATGCTTTATACTAAGGGCTACCATCACTCACTAAATCTGGAAGCCGTACCGAGGGGTAGAAAAATTCCATGGGATTACATAACATTAATGCGGGATGTGCCCACAACCCAATTTAAACAAGAATAGTTAAGTTTGGGAGATAACCTTACTTTTCAGGCTGAAGACTGAAGGCTGAAGAATAAGGATCCTGGGTATCATTGCTCTTTCATGAATATATTAATTTCTTGTTTTTCTTGAGAGTTAAAAGTTATCAGTTAATTGTTATTAGTTGAAGAAAAAAACATTATGATTTCAAATGGTTAGTTTTTGGAAACGTCTGGATATCTAAAGCTTGTAAAATGGCAATAAATCCAAGGGGTTGCACAAGAACTTTTGACTCTCCAATTGTTTTTTTACAGTATTGAAACGGTAAGTTACTAAAGCGACACTTAATTTAAGCTGGAAGGGGACTGGCTCTTTTGCCGCCGGATAGTCCGGCCTTTTTATGATTTTAGGTCGGCAAAAGTGCCTGTCTCCGGTGGCTGAGGCAATAATTAAAGCAAAGTGTCGCTGTAGTGATAAAGACTTGAGAGTTACTGATAACAGGCAATCGACAACAGTGTTGCGGGTAAAGCCCGCATCTGACTTTGTAACACAACAATTAATAAGGATTTTTATGAGAAGCCACAAAATGACAAAAGGCCTGGAAAAGGCGCCACATAGATCTCTCCTGCATGCACTGGGCATGACAAAGGAAGAAATGAACCGGCCTCTAATTGGCGTAGCTAACTCTGCCAATGAAATAGTCCCCGGACATACAAACCTGGACCGTATATCAGCTGCAGTAAAAGCAGGCATAAGAATGGCCGGTGGTACTCCTGTGGAATTTTCCACCATTGGAGTATGCGATGGTCTGGCCATGAACCATGAAGGCATGCGTTTCAGTCTGCCCAGCCGGGAGCTGATTGCGGATTCTGTTGAAATAATGGCCATGGGACACCCATTTGACGCTTTGGTTCTTATTCCCAACTGTGACAAAGTTGTACCAGGAATGCTTATGGGCATGCTGCGCGTCAATATTCCTTCTCTTATCATCAGTGGCGGCCCTATGATGGCAGGAGAATTTAAGGGTGAGGCTGTTGATCTGATTTCCGTGTTTGAGGGAGTAGGCAAGGTAAAAAGCGGTCAAATGACCGAGGATGAGCTAAGCTTGCTTGAGGAAAACGCATGTCCTGGCTGCGGGTCATGCTCCGGGATGTTCACAGCAAACTCCATGAACTGTCTGTCTGAGGCCATAGGTCTGGCTTTACCGGGCAATGGAACCATTCCTGCAGTAACCAGCGCCCGCATCAGGCTGGCTAAAACTGCAGGCATGAGGGTTATGGATCTTCTTAAGAAAGACATTAAGCCCAGAGATATTATCACTCCCAAAAGCGTTGCCAATGCCGTGGCTGTAGATATGGCCCTTGGATGTTCCACCAATACTGTTCTGCACCTGCCAGCCATTTTTGCACAGGCCGGATTGGACCTTAATCTTGATATCTTCGATGTAATGAGCAGAAAGACTCCCAACCTCTGTCGTCTTTCCCCTGCGGGTCCGCATCATCTGCAGGACCTGCACCGGGCAGGAGGCGTTCCCGCCATTGTGTCTGAACTGGCCAGGAAAAATATTTTTGACCTTAATGCCACTACAGTTACAGGCAACACATGGGGTCAGTACATTAAGTCAGCAGGTACTAAAGTTCTGGACTATAATGTTATAAGGCCCATTGATGACCCTTACAGTTCTGAGGGAGGCATTGCCATACTTAAAGGAAATCTGGCCCCCCAGGGCGCGGTGGTCAAGCAATCAGCCGTTGCACGGGAAATGATGGTTCAGAAAGGAAATGCCCGTGTTTTTGAAGGCGAAGAACAAGCTGTGGAGGCAATTTTATCAGGCAGAATCAACAAGGGGGATATAGTCATCATCAGAAATGAAGGTCCCAAAGGCGGCCCGGGTATGCGTGAAATGCTTACTCCTACTTCAGCCATTGCTGGAATGGGGTTGGATAAAGATGTGGCTCTTATTACTGATGGCCGGTTCAGTGGAGGCACAAGAGGAGCAGCAATAGGCCATGTTTCTCCTGAAGCCGCTGAAGGTGGTCTCATTGCACTGGTTATGGAAGGAGATGAGATTGAAATAGATATTTTTAAAGGGGCTTTAACCCTTTGTGTAGATGAAAACACCATCAGTAAGAGAAAAAAGGACTACAAACCCGTAGTAAAGGAAATCAGCTCGTCATTTCTTAAACGATACAGCCGGGACGCAGGATCAGCTGCGTCAGGAGCTGTTTTACGGTCATAACTTTAAGATTTTTTCCATATTAATTAATTCATGTTTGAATCAGATAAATTTGCGCTTCAATATGATCACTGGTTTGAAACTGAGGCTGGAAAATTTGCCTTCCAACAGGAAAAACGGCTTATACAACACCTGGTTTCATCGTGGCCTAGACGTAAACAGTCTTTACTGGATATTGGCTGCGGCACTGGTGTGTTTTTAGAGCTTTTTTATGAATCAGGCTTTGATGTTTATGGTATTGATGCCTCTGCCAATATGCTCTCCAGAGCGAGAGAAAAAATGGGCAACAAGGCAGACCTGCATCTTGGCAGAGCACAATACCTTCCTTTTGATGACAATGAATTTGATTTCTCGGCCATCATTACAGTACTGGAATTTTGTGAAGATCCTAAACAGGTTCTTCGCGAAGCACTGCGAGTTACTAAAAAAGGGATGCTGGTCTGCACTCTGAACAAAAATTCTCTTTACTACTTCAGCAAAAAAGTACTGCGCATGGGATCATCAAGTGTAATGGCCCAAGCCAACTGGTTCACTTTCAGGGAATTAAAAGCCATGCTCCTGGAAACTGTTGGCAATAAACCTGCTTTTTCCAGATCAGTTTTGCCTGGAACCAAATCCATGTGGAAGGACAAATGTATTCTGAACATCATCAATGAGACATTCTGGCCACCCTTTGCAGGCTCATTCATCGGAACAAGGGTTGAACTTCTTGACAACAAACCACTTAAAACGCCCTTGCTTGCCCTGGAAAAACAGGCAAGGGCCTGACAGGACTTACTCCATACATTAAGGGAGCATTACGTGTTTCTCTTCAGCCTTCCATCTTCAGCCTTCAGCCTTCAGCCTTCCACCTTCAGCCTTTAACCTGAAGTCTTCAGTATATTAACATCAGCATCCCCCTCCTTTGACTTGACTTTACTGTAACTTGAAAATTCTGTAAACAATGTTTATACAGACCAATCGCATACAGTAAAGTCATTATTCGTAACAGTTTTTTCAGTTCATAAAAAAACAGGGGACAGACACTTTGGCTTCCAGTTGAGCATCAACCTATGTTAAATTGCTTTTATTTCTGGACAAGTGAGTCCCGTAAGAAGCCAGTCTTCGCGTCATATCCAACAGGCTAAGCTGCTACCATTATTCTATACACTGCAGCGAAACTGGATGACTGATGTACTTGTGAAAACCAGGGCCCATGGATCCCTATCGCCGTGGTGCAAAACTATTATCACAATCAGGAGTTAAAATACATATGAAACTTCATGTGGGAGTTGATATAGGTTCAGTCAGTGTTAATTGTGCTGTTCTGGACCAGCAGGGGCAGGTAATCCATGAAGCCCCTTATAAACGTCATTTTGGCCTTATCATTGAAGAGACCTCAGCTACTCTGGAGAACATTTTCAAGGCTTTCACTGTCAGCGATATCAAGTCAGTTTCCTTTACAGGAAGTCAGGGCCAAAGTATTAGCAAAATGCTTGATGCACCCTTTGAGGTTGAAACCATATCCCAGGTGCTGGGTACAACCCAGGCCATGCCCGGTGTCAGGACCATCATTGCTATAGGCGGTCAGGATGCAGCCCTTTTTCAACTGGAATACAATAAATTTGATGAATGGTATCTTGAGGCTTTTAATTTGAACAGCCCATGCGCCTCAGGCACAGGTTCGTTTATCGATCAGCAGGCTGAAAGGCTTGCTTTTGCCATGTACGGCGGCAACTTTGAAATGGATGAAAAAAAGTTGCAGGGCGTTCTTGAAGATTTCATCAAGCTGGGCCTTGACAGCACATACCCTGCTCCTGTGGCCTGCAGATGCACAGTCTTCACCAAGTCAGACATGATTCACCTTCAAAATAAAGGTGAAAGTCTGAGCAATATCATTGCCGGTCTGCACCACGGCACTGCAGCCAACTATCTCAGCACTATTGTCTCCAACCGCAAACTGCACGCTCCCATGGCCTTTATTGGCGGCATGGCTTCCAACGAACTGCAGGTCCGGGCATTTCAAAAATACTATCCTGAGCTTGAAGTCCCTCCTCGTCACGCTTCCCTTGGAGCCATAGGTGCAGCTCTGCAGTCCATCAAGCAGAATCACTCCAACAGTGTGGACCTTGCAAAACTTTGTGAAGCTGGCACAGGTACAGGGTATCAGTTTCCCAGAGCCAGGAAGCTTGACCTGAAACTTTCCTCGTTCAACCCCGACAACAGCTTAGACCCTGTAAAACATTCCGGTGAAGCAAGAATCCCTGCCTTTCTGGGCCTGGATATCGGTTCTACTTCTACTAAATATTGTCTTGTGGACACAAAGTCAGGCATCATTCACAAACAGTATGTAGCCACCAAGGGCAAACCCATTGAAGTGGCCAAACAACTGATCAATACTCTTGAACAGGAAATGGGAGCTGTAGTGGACCTTAAGGCTGTTGCCACTACCGGATCAGGACGAAATGTGGTGGGTGACTTTATTGATGCTGATCTGGTCATTGATGAAATTACCGCTCATGCTAAAGGTGCTGTAGCCGTGGATTCCAGCATTGATACTATTTTTGAGATTGGCGGTCAGGACTCCAAATACATATCCATCAAGGACTCTTATCCTGTGGATTTTGTAATGAATAAAATATGCGCAGCAGGCACAGGCAGCTTCCTTCATGAACTGGCCAACAAGATGAAAATCAATATAGTGGGTGAATTCCAGGACATTGCCTTAGCTGCAGAGGACCCCATCAACCTTGCTGAAAGATGCACTGTGTTCATGGAGTCTGATCTTGTGGGCTATGCCCAGAAAGGAGCAAAACGCAACGACTTGATTGCGGGATTGTGCTTTGCCATAGTTCGCAATTATCTGCACAGGGTTGTGGAAAACCGGCCTATTGGCAATAAAATTATGTTTCTTGGCGGTCCTTCACTGAACAAGGGTATTGTGGCAGCTTTTGAAAGGGTGGTAAACAAGCCCATTATAGTTCCCAAACATAGAGAGGTCATGGGAGCATTTGGGGCAGCACTGACTGTGATGGACATGTATAATCATGGTGACATTCAACCCAGAACAAGATCTTTGACAGAATTGGCAAAAACTGAAGTAACTTTCAAGGAATCCATATGCCGGGCAGAAAAAAACTGCCATAATGAATGCAAGCTTAAAATTTATCGCTTTGGCCAGCGCAAAAGTATCTGGGGAGGAGATTGCGGCAGATATGAAAGTACCTCAGGTCAACAGGCCATCACAGGGAATTTTTTTCTTGAGCGTAAAAAAATATTTGATTCATTTCTGCCCATGGATTTTATCGTGGTCAATGAAAAGGATAAAAAGCCTGTTCCAGGTAAGCCAACCATTGCAATACCCATGGCTCTGCATTCTCTGGAGTGGGGAGTGCTATGGGCCGGAATATTTTCTAATCTCGGCTATAACATCAGACTGTCTCCACCCACCAGCCAGGCTACTGCTTCAGCCGGAGTTGAGTCCATGACAGCTGAAACATGCTTTCCAGTCAAAATTTTTCATGGACATGTTAAAAGGCTGTTGGATCTGGAATATGACTATCTTTTTCTGCCTAACCCCATTAACATCCCTACTCCTGTTGATGATGACGGTGAGAGAGGGCTTTTCTGCCCCATGGTGGAGAGCTCCCAATACATGGTCAAGGCAGCTCTCAAAATTCCTGACAACAAGATCATCAGGCCCAATATGTTTTTGCGCGAAGGTCCGGACAGTGTAGCTCAAAGCCTGTCAGACAGCCTTCCTGCAAATCTGAATCCTGGGAAAACCAGGCTCAAAGAAGCTGTCCATATAGCCTGGCAAAAACAGATGGATTTCAAATCCGCCCTCAAGACAAAGGGCCGGGAGATTCTGAAAGTTCTGGATCCCAACAGACCGGTCTGGGTTGTTACCGGCCGCCCATATAACCTCTATGATGAAAGGCTCAATCTGCGTATCGGCCAGCAGCTGGCCAAGCTGGGCATCAGTGCTCTGCCCATGGATTTTGTCGATCACGAAAACATCGACCTCTCAGATTTTCCAAGAATGTATTGGGGGCTGGGAGGACGCATTTTGCGCGTGGCCAAGCTGATTGCTGACACCCCTGGCTGGTTTGCTGTGCATATGACAAACTTTTCATGCGGTCCTGACTCTTTTATCGAGCATTTTTACGAACATATTCTCAAACACAAGCCACCACTTATCCTTGAGCTGGATGAACACAGCGCTGTGGCCGGTGTAATAACCCGCATTGAAGCCTATGACAACGTAGTCAAAAACATTATCAAGGACTTGAAGCAGACATCAGGTAAGGCTTAAAAACAAGATAATTGTATTGCTTACAAGTAACTTCCAAAAAAACTGGACCCCGGATCGAGTCCGGGGTGACGGTTAAAGCAAAATGTAGCTTATTACCGTCATTCCGGCGAAAGCCGGAATCCAGGTTTTGTTGAATGTAAGTTACTCACACGTTCGGTCCCGGGCCGCCCGGGTAAGGATCTTTTAACTCTCAAGACAGTACGACATTAACTATATCTCAGGACCAACAATGAATAAATCAACTGAAACCTCCTCATTTAAGGAAAGACTGACTGCCAATGTAGGGCAGTTTGACCTCTCTGGCAAAACTCTTTTGATCCCTGATATGGCCCCGTTTGGGTCCAGACTTCTCGCTGCAGGATTCCGGGCTTACGGAGTGCCTGCCAAGGTAATGGAAACCTATACCGGACTTGCTCTTGGTAAAGAGTACACATCTGGTAAGGAGTGTTTCCCATGTCAGGTTACCCTGGGAGATGTTCTGCACTTTCTGCAAAACGAAAAGGACAGATTGGGAAACGCATTCAATCCGGAAAACTATGTATATTTCATGCCTGAGGCTGATGGCCCATGCCGATTCGGCATGTATAACAAACTGCACCGTTTAGTGCTGGATAAATTCCCTGAATTTGAAAATGTTGCCATCACTTACCTTTCCACAGCAGATGG
Organism: Desulfonatronovibrio magnus; assembly: GCF_000934755.1. Taxonomy (NCBI): domain Bacteria; kingdom Pseudomonadati; phylum Thermodesulfobacteriota; class Desulfovibrionia; order Desulfovibrionales; family Desulfonatronovibrionaceae; genus Desulfonatronovibrio; species Desulfonatronovibrio magnus. The sequence continues at coordinate 89,604 of NZ_KN882176.1, read as the reverse complement.
TTATCAGTCCTCAATGATTCTTCCTCCTGAAAAATCCAAACTCTTCAGACGTCTGGCTTATGTAGCAACCATTATCGCTGATGTTATGGACAGAACTGTCTGGAGGGTAAGACCATATGAAAAGGTGCCGGGTTCCACAGATGAGTTCATGGAGCAGGCTCTTATCAGAATGGAAAGGGCCATTGAGGGGATTGCTGAAACCAGAAACTTTAAGACTCTTTACTCATTGCTGTCGGAAATAGTGGCCGAGGCAAAAGAGCTTATGGATACAAACAAGCCTCGAAAGCCACGGATAGGCATTATTGGAGAAATTTACCTGCGAACCCATCCCAGGTCCAACCAGGACATCATTAAGGAAATTGAAGCCAATGGCGGTGAGGTAGTAGATGCTTCTCTTGGAGAGTGGATCAACTTTGTAACTTATTCTAATTTGCGCGAGACCAGGAGGTCATGGGTAAATTCATGGAAAAATTTAGATATTTCCGGAATGTTTGATGCTTCAAGGAAGTGGATTGACAGCAAAATCGAAATACAATACCAGCTGTGGCGTCAAAATCAGGTATACAGCCAGGCTTTCAAACATCTTGATATTCAGGGCGATCACTCCATAAGTCTTCTCGAAGAAAGGCTGGACAAGGACAGACTTTTTAATTTTGATATTGGAACCGAGGCTGCCATCAGCATTGGCGGAGCATTGGAATATGTTCATGAGAATTTTCATGGCGTAGTCAATGTATTTCCATTTACCTGCATGCCCAGTGTAATTTGTTCATCCATACTCAAACCCATGCTCTTGGAAAAAAAGGTCCCCTACCTTGACGCGCCCTATGATGGATCCATTCAGCCCAACCGCGACATAGCCATTAGAACCTTCATGTACCAGGCTGCCCAGCGTCAGCTTAGACACAGCAAACAGGACTAATCAGGTTTTGTAAAGAAGGAGAAAGGCTGTAGACTGAAGGCTGAAGGTATTATAATTTGGATCTTTGACTCGAGACCTCGGACTTGTGACTTTGGACCTTGGACTTTAGACCCTGGACCTCAGAAAAAGAGAAAGCCCGCTTAGAGGGAGCGGGCTTTCAAGGAACATAAGGCTACCAAACAATAGGAGGTGGGAGCGTTTTATTTTTTAAAGCACTGGGAGGTACTTCTTAATTTCATACTCAGTAATCTGAATTCTGTAGTTATCCCACTCGATCTTTTTGTTATCAATAAACTTATTGAATATATGATCACCAAGGGCCTCTTTTATAACTGAACTCTGTGACAATTCTGTAACCGCCTCAAAAAGACTTCCAGGCAGGCTTTCAATGCCGTATTTTTCTCTTTCTTCAGTATTCATTTCAAAGATATCTTCTTCCACCGGATTGGGGAGTTCATAACCGCCCTCAATTCCCTTAAGACCAGCAGCGAGCATGCTGGCAAAGGCCAGGTACAGGTTGCATGCTGGATCCGGAGACCTGAGCTCAACCCTTGTAGCTGCTTCCTTACCAGGCTTGTACATGGGCACCCTGACGAGAGATGAGCGGTTTCTTCTAGCCCAGGCTACATAAACAGGTGCTTCATATCCTGGCACAAGACGTTTGTATGAGTTGATCCACTGGTTACATATTGCTGTCAATTCTTTTGCGTGAGTTAAAAGACCGGCAATATACTGCTTACCTTCGAGACTCAGATTGTAGTCACCCTTGGGATCAAAAAACACGTTTTTGCCATTTTTGAAAAGGGACTGATGCACATGCATTCCACTGCCGTTTTCGCCAAACAAAGGCTTGGGCATGAAAGTGGCGTAGCATCCATGTTTACGGGCAATCTCTTTAACAATAACCCTGTAAGTTATGGCGTTATCAGCCATTTTCAAAGCTTCCTGGTAGCGCAGGTCAATTTCATGCTGGCTCGGTGCAACCTCGTGATGACTGTATTCAACATCAATACCCATCTTTTCCAGAGCAAAAATAATATCCCGACGAATATCGTTGGCAAGATCAAGAGGTGGTGCATCAAAATACCCACCTACATCAAGAATTTTTGGCGCAGTTGAATCTTCAAAAAGGAAGAATTCAAGCTCAGGACCAACAAACATATTATAGCCTTTTTCAGCAGCCTTGGCCAAAGCTCTCTTTAGTACATATCGACTGTCGCCTTCATATGGGGTGCCGTCTGGATTCTTGATATCGCAGAACATTCTTGCTACTGGTTTATCTGAAGGCCTGAATGACAGCATCTGAAAAGTAGTGGGATCTGGAAAAGCAACCATATCGCTTTCATGGATTCTGGAAAAACCCTGGATGGATGAACCATCAAAACCCATGCCTTCTTCAAAGGCTCCTTCTAGTTCACTCGGGGTGATCTGAAAGCTCTTGAGGGTTCCAAGTACATCAACAAACCAGAACTGAATAAAGCTAACATTATACTCTTTGACTGCCTTGATAACATCGTCGGTGTTCTTACAATTAAATACTGGAAAGTCTGCCATTTTTATCCTCCAAAATTGTTAAAGATTGTTTAAATGATCAGCCCTTTGCATACAATACCTGCACTCATCGCTTAAGAGCTCGTTTTAAACATGAAAAGACATTTATTACCCTAATCTGACAAGTTAATGCATCTCCGGGATTTACCTCACTTGGAGCCTATGAATGTTGTGAGATGCAAAACCATCTTAAAATCTTACCTTTCACTTTACATGCCAAACAATAAAATTACTTATATTTCAGACAATTATAGGCGCTACAATCTTCCTAACCCAACCTCGACATTTAACGTTTAACAAAAACGTTATTTTTTTATCAATCTCAAATTTCACGTTTTTACTTTTTTGTGAAACATTTAAAGCTCGAAGTTTTTAACAGCAGAAACAGTATTATTTGATAACCGAGTTATCCAGTTATTTACAAGCAACTATAATCGTATCGGGAAAAAATTCAGGTACTTACAAATTTCAGTATATTTACTCTTTTTCTCAGGCTCCAGCCTGGGAATACCTCTTTTTTTGTGGCTCCAGCCACATTTTGAAGAAGCGGCTGGAGCCGCAAGAGAAAAACGTCCCCAGGCTGGAGCCTGGGAACGAGGGGTATAAGTTACTCATAGGTTCGGTCTCGGGCCGCCCGGGTGAGGAGCTTACAAGTAACTGGAATCGTTTTACAAATAAAATCAGACTGTTACAGTTTTCACATTTTTACGATTTTTGCCTATGATTGATGCACATTTGCCTGAAAAATTTCGTCAAAGATGGGAACTTTGCACTTGGCACAGGGACTGTCCCTCGCTGTGTAAATTTTTCCATTGAAACAAATCTCTACCAGGAACCAATGCAGCATCAATCTTTTTTACAGAACCTCGCGGGGACTGTCCCAATTTCCCGAAAAGTGACAGAGTCTTAAAGTTACTAACAGGTTCGGTCCCAGTCCGCCCAAGTGAGGAGACTCCAACTAGGAACAAAGAACCAGGAACTTTGAACGCTCATGATTCTTACTTATTTGCAGGAAATAACTCGCGGACAGCAGCATGCACCATTTTAACAACTTCTCTGGTATTGCCAAATAATTTTTCCCCTCTGTCAGTGCGCAGGTAAAAGACATGAGAGGCCTGATCCATGTGCGTTGATATTACTGAAAAGCATATATCCAGATTTAAATTTGCAAGACACTGACTCAGCTGCCATGTCAAACAAGGGTGACGTGGCGTAATGATTTCTACAATGCTGTAAAAATCTGAAGATTCATTATCTAAGTTGATCCTGAAACGCGAACCTGCCGGTGCAGACTTAGATGCCCTCATGCAGAAATCGGCCGCATTCTTTCTGCTGCTCATGAGATCACTCAGGTCTCTGCGGACTTCCTGCCAGGTCTGTCTTGCATAAAGGGGGTCCCTGGGTGGACTCACCTTGAACATATCTACGGCTATTCCATTATCCCAGGTAAAAAGCCCGGCTGAATATATCTCTATCTGATTCATGCTCAGACAACCGGCAACCTTACTTAAAAGGCCAGTCTGATTTTTAGAAATTAGTATCAGGTTCCAATACTGACTGTCACCAATGGGCCCCTTTTCAGTGAGCAGAATAACATTCAATGCTTTGTCCTGTTCATTCTCGAACTTTTGAAACCTTTCAACCAGGCGGGTATGCTTGATTACTTCTTTAACAGGAACTTTGAGCAGGTAGCGGCTGGGCATGCTGTCCATGAGTTTTTCCCAGCTTTGAGAGTAATCAGGATGTGATCTTATCCTGTCACGCGCCACTGCCATCCTGTGCCCGGCATGATGTCCGGCAAGAATTGTTCTCGAGAACATCCTTTGCGCCTTAAAATAAAGCTTGCGCAGCAGGTTTTGTTGCCATGAATTCCAGACCCTTGGCCCGGTTGCTTTAGAGTCAGCATAGCTAAGCATTGTCAGCTGCCTAAGCCTTTCCTGATTGCCCATTTTCCTGGCAAATTCAGCCACCACGTCTTCCTCGTCAATGTCCCTTTTTAGCGCGGTTTTGGCCATGAGCAGATGGTTTTTTATAAGACAGGCAACTATGTCCGCAGTCAGCTGGTCTATGTCAAACCTCACCATAATACGCAGAGCCATGTCCGCACCTGCCTGACTGTGATCCCTTGCACCTTTTCCTATATCATGAAGAAGTGCGGCCAGCCGGAGTTCATGGTCATCCTTACATAAGTTCAGATGCTCCGGCATAAATCCGCTGTTTGAATTATTTCCAGCAATGAGGTCCAGGCAGTGCATGGTATGTTCTCCGAGAGGATAAGTATGCACTCCGTCAAATTGCACAAAATACCACTTCTCTTCCAGTTCCGGCACAAGGAGTTCTAAAAAACCACACTGGCGCATGGCTTTCAGGCATTGTCCAGGTCTTGGACCGAATAACAAATATAAAAAAAGTGAGCGCAGACCGGCAAGGAAGTCATCGTGTCTGCAGCTCGACCTGGCAATTTGTTTCATGAATAAAAGTGCGTGCGTGGATATTTCTACGCCGGTGGTGGACATAGTCTCAAAAATCAGCTTCACTAACTTTAGATCAAGACCGGAATCCCTTTGTTTTACAATTAAGTCATTTTGTTCAAAATATAACTTATCATTAAACAATTTAACTTGCTGAGAAAGCTCATTAGACGTTTCAGGATCTTCCCAATTCCGGTTTACTTCAACAGATGATGTCACCTGGACCATGCACTGATTACCAGTTGATCTTTCAGGGATGAACTGTATTGCCTGCACGCATTGATTGGGAAGGCTCAGCTGAGCTTTTTCACTATAAAAATGCAGAGCCTGTCGCACCTGACTCAGACAGTCAAAAAGATGTCCAAGAAATATTTCCGTGCCCGAGCTTCGAGATGATCCTTTGTACCCCAATATAGCTGCTACCTCGGGCTGCAGATCAAGATGCAGGCGATTATTTTTCCTTTTACTCAACGAATGCAGCACATTTCTTACATCAAATAGAAAATCCATTGCCGGAGTAATGTTAAAGGCAGTGCTGTCTGAACTTTCCAATGAAGTACTTCCAGCATGCCGGATCTTACTAAGCTTTTTCAGCCAGCCTATTATATTGTAATCACGAAATCCCCCAGGGTCTTCCTTGATGTCCGGCTCCATATAGCTGTCGGCTGTATCAATGTTGCTCCTGTGCATTCTCGAAGCTATGAGATGCTCCATGAGCTTTTGATGGCTTGCCTCTATACAATTATTCACCTGTTCAAGATAATGGCTGAAATATTCACGGTCACCGCAAATAAATCTGGAGTCCAGCAAAGAGGTCATGACAGTATAATCTTTATTTGCCAGACTCAGGCAATCTTTAATATCTCGAAAAGCATGCCCCACATCAAGTCCATGGTCCCACAAAGGATGAAAGATCTGAGACGCAATCCTGGCCTGATCAGCTTCTGACAGGTCGTTTGCAATAATGACTACATCAATATCTGACTTCAGACATAGCTCTGATCTTCCATAGCTGCCTACTGCAACCACGAATATTTTCTTAAACTGAGCAATGGATGTCTGAGCAAAACTGTGAATAAAATACTGATCAGTGATTCGGGTAAGTTGTTTTGCCGCAGACCTTCCCTGCCCCGGGAGGGAAAGCAGGGAGTCGCTTCTATGGGCAAGAAAGGTCTGCGGTGAATGAGGGGTCATGACTTTATTAGCATTATACGACCCTTGAGCTTGCTGCCTTACTCATGAAGAGTAATTACCGCTTATCATTTCAGGCAGAGTGTCGTTATAATGTTATTTTCACTAAATCATATGGCTATGAAAATTAAATGGCCTTATCGCCTGTTTCACCGGTACGGATGCGGATGGCATTCTCAACAGGATAGACAAATATCTTTCCGTCTCCAACCTTTCCAGTTCTGGCCACTTCCATTACAGCTTCTACAGCCTTGTCAACCAGATCATCGTCAATAATAATTTCCATCTTTACCTTGGACAAAAAATCCACCTGATATTCTGCTCCACGGTAAACCTCCTTGTGTCCGTGCTGTCTGCCAAAACCTTTGACTTCAATCAAGGTCATGCCCTTGATGCCCATATTGGTCAATGCATCCTTGATTTCATCGATTTTGAACGGTCTTGTAATTATTTCCAGCTTCTTCATTTTAAGCCTCCATAAGAATTAGATGTTTTATTGCGGTTCAAGTTTGTCTTGCCACAGGAGCCGGCCCATGATTTTTGTCTCCTAATCTTGGATTGTTTTCAAGGTCCGGCTCCAGGCCAAATTGTCAAGTACTCATATAGTTTTCTATGTGTATCGATAATATGTCAATGGATCATTAACAGATTATTTGGAACCCTTGGACCTGACAAACTCTGGATAAGCTTCCATTCCGCATTCAGCCATATCCATACCCTGGTATTCCATTTCTTCATCAATTCTAATGCCCATGACTGCTTTGATTATTCCCCATACAATCAAACTGGTGCCGAACATCCAGGCAAAAATCACACCTATTCCGGCCAGCTGACCCACTATGGTTGCGTCTGAATTGGAGAACAAGACTGCCAGCAGTCCCCATATACCTACTACGCCGTGGACAGAGATAGCACCAACAGGATCATCTATTCTAAGCTTATCCAAGGCCACAATGGAGAAAACTACAATAATTCCACCGATACCGCCTATAAGGCAGGCCAGTGGCATGGAAGGCATGCTAGGTTCTGCTGTAATAGCTACCAGACCGGCCAGGGCACCGTTAAGTCCCATAGTCAGATCAGCCTTACCGAACTTTATCTGTGAAGTCAGCAGAGCCAGCACCATGCCCGATGCAGCTGCCAGATTTGTATTAGCAAAAACCATGGCCACTGCATTGGCAGACTCAACATCAGACACCTTCAACTCTGAACCGCCGTTGAATCCAAACCAGCCCATCCAGAGAATAAATGTACCGAGGGTAGCCAATGGCATATTGGCACCTGGAATGGCATTAATTTTTCCACCTGGACCATACTTACCCTTTCTGGGCCCAAGCAGTATGACCCCAGCCAAGGCAGCTGCAGCACCAGCCATATGGACAATTCCGGATCCAGCATAGTCTGCATAACCGAGCTCGTCCAAAAAGCCACCGCCCCATGTCCAGTATCCATGAACAGGATAAAGAAAGCCGGTCATTACCACTGCAAAAAGCAAAAAGGCCCAAAGTTTCATACGTTCAGCTACCGCACCTGAAACCACAGACATGGCTGTAGCTACAAATACCACCTGAAAGAAAAAGTCGGAAATATCTGAATAATATGGTGCATCTTCGCCACCAGCAACAACATCAGCTACAGCATTATCGCCTCCAACAAACAGACTGATGCCGGGAATTATGGAACCACCGCTTCCATACATGATATTATAACCAACTATCATGTACATAATACAGGCTATGGAATACAGTGAGATGTTCTTGGTCAGAATCTCCACTGTATTTTTAGATCGCACCAGACCGGATTCCAGCATTGTGAATCCTGCAGCCATCCACATAACCAGAAGACCGGAAATTAGAAAATAAAATGTGTCTAAAGCATAACTGATTTCAAGCAGCTGTTCCATCTCAATTCCTCCTTTAATATTCAATTTTGTAAAAAAGTATTTTAATCAATCAAGACAAGGTATCCGGGTAAACTACGCGGACAATCAGTCAACACCCTCAAGAAACGTTATTTCACGCGATATTATGTTGACAGCAAAAGCAGTAATTTTCCATACACATCCTCCTTGATTAATTTTTCAAATTGCGACGCAATCTCATATGCAACTACAATGCCAAAGCTGTAACATATTGATTTAAAAGAAGAAGTTAAAATAAGCCATATCCATCATTACAATTTTGTAAAAATATAATTTGAATGGTTAACAGACAAAAAAATATTTAGTGACAACTAAACTCGCCCTTACAAGTAACTACAAATGTATATGTAATAAATTCAGAGCATTATGGTTTTACCTTACAGATTGCTTCGGTCGCTTAGGCTCACTTGTGGGTGACAGGTTTT
>NZ_KN882176.1:78621-80403 GCF_000934755.1 Desulfonatronovibrio magnus | reverse complement strand
TATGGGACTGTTCTTCAAGGTGGAGGCGGCTTCCAGCCGCCTGGAATTAAATAGCCTGCAGGATGCAGGCTCCACGTTAAAGACAGTTACTCACAAGTTCGGTCCCGGGCTGCCCAGGTGAGGCGCTTAAAAAAAAACATGGCTTGAAAATTGCTTATAACCCAAAACATTATGTACTTACCCGGCAAAAACACGGTCCCTAAAAGGCTTACCCAAGCTCCAATGAACAGCAACACTCAAAGGAACAACAACAAAATGATTCGCTCGCCTGGATTTGATCTCGACAAACTCATAAAGCAGCAAAGCATCCAAACCTGCTTTCAACCCATAGTCTCAGTAAGAAAGAAAAAGATCATCGGCATTGAAGCTTTAAGCCGTGGAATAAACCCTGACTCGGGAGAACTTATCTCCCCTTTTGTACTTTTCTCAGCTGCTGAAAAATTTGACAAATTAGTAGAAGTCGACCGAGCTTGCAGAGAAAGAGCTTTTGCCAATTTTTCCAACCTGCACAAAAAATATCCAGACTTACTGCTATTCGTAAATTTTGATACATCTATGGTGGATAAGGGAATAGTCGGTTCAGGCAATTTCATGCAGATGATAAAAAAATATTCTCTTAACCCTTCCAACATTGTCATTGAGCTTGTTGAATCTCGAGTTAAGGATTTTACAGAATTGTGCAAATTCATTAAAACCTACCGTGATAATGGTTTTTCCCTTGCCTTAGATGACTTTGGTGCCGGCCACTCCAACTTAGAGCGAATCTCCATCATTAAGCCTGAAATTATTAAGATTGACCGTTCACTTATCAAAGATGTCCATACTGAGTTTTATAAACAGGAGATCCTTAAAGCTATTATCAAGCTGACGGATCAATTGGGTGTCATGGTTTTAAGTGAAGGTGTGGAAACATATCATGAAGTCATGAAAACCCTGGAATTAGATACAGACCTTTTGCAGGGTTACTTCTTTTCTAAGCCTCAACCAAATTCTGCATTATCTTTTGATGAAACTCAGGAAAAAATCGATGTGGCAGCTGATGACTTCTTTAAGTGTGTCATCAAGCGCATTAAGAAGAGAAAGGAACGTTTCAGCAATTTTCAGATGGTAATTTTTTCAATTTTGTCATCCTTGCGAGAACACGGCATTGACAGCATGGAAGATGAGCTCCAAAAAATGATAGCTGACTTTTCCATTGTAGAATGCGCGTATGTATTAAATGAATCAGGAAGGCAGGCATCCAGGACAATTCTAAATAATGGACACTTACACGGTCAGAAAAGTTCATTTCTTTTCAAGCCCGCAGAAAGTGGAGATGATCACTCTTTGAAAGACTATTTTGTTTACATTCAGGCAGGGTTAGATAAATTTATTACTGATCCCTATATATCCCTGGCCACTGGAAGCCTGTGCAGAACCATTTCCATGACCTATGCCGACAAGGACAAACGCAAATTGATTCTGTGTCTTGATATGAAGGAGGATATTTAGGAGCTCCTCACCCGGACGGACCGGGACCGAACGTGTGAGTAACTAAAAAATCAGCTTTAACACGAGATTGCTTCGCTTCGCTCGCAACAAGGATTGCCGCGCTCGCCCCAGTTGAATGGCTGCGCCTACACTGCGCGTATTCAACGAGATAAAAAGACTCGCTCGCAATGACAGATGAGGTGTCTCGGATGTGGTTGCTGAAAAACTGTCACCCAAGAGGGAGCCTAAGCGACCGAAGTAATCTGTATGGCAAAACCATAATACTTTGAATTTATTGCTTATTTGGTTTTA
>NZ_KN882176.1:0-78116 GCF_000934755.1 Desulfonatronovibrio magnus | reverse complement strand
CAGCCTTCAGCCTTCAGCCTTCAGTCTTATTCTGCCTCCAACCTCCAGCCTTCAGCCTTCAGCCTTCAGCCTTTAGCCTTCAGCCTTCAGCCTTATTCAGCCTTCAACCTCATTATGCCTTTATACTCCCAGTCCGCTGTTTATTTAGACAGCATAGATCACTTTTATAGTAATCTCCGCTGCTCACCAGAGATCCCCTGATTTCCGGAAAAAAATAAACCCAGACTTGAATGATAGTACCTGTGTTTTCCAGCATCACAGACCTTTTTTCCCGCTGATACCAGAATGGATGGTTTTCCAGTTCATCCAGGCGACTGAAACCCTCGTCATCAACCTCATAAACCTCTCCTCTGATACGGCTCCAGGATTGTTCTTTATACAAATATGGAAAATCATCCACATAGAGTGCGTATTTTTCCATGGTTCTGGCCCTTCCGAGAAACCTGGCATTCTTGAGAAGGTGATGATTAGAACAACCCTGCCTTAAAGTGCCGTAGACAAATACGTAATATTTCATGCCTGTCTTTCCTTCTGACAAACCATAATATGGAGAGCTTCTGTCCCAGCATCATCCGCACCCGCCAAACATTCCACCAGCGCAACACTCTTTCTTTCCCACAGGCTTTAGTTTGGATACATCTTTCTTATTGTAAACTGAATCCAAACCCTCTTCAATGAGACCGTCCATCTCAACAATAAGCAAACCGGATTTGGTCAGAATTTCCCTTGGAGTAGCTCCAATGCCGCTGACCAGGACTGCCCTGCAGTCATTGAACATATTTGCAAGATCATGCCATCTTTTAGGTCCGCCCCCTGGTAATGGAGCTTCTCTGGTCTCAATATGTTGAAATTCATTTCCGCTCTTTTGCCAGATCTCAAACTCAAGTGCTTCTCCAAGATGCTGGTTGACCAGCATGCCCTCTCTTGTAGCCACTGCCACCAAGGGCCTGCTGTCATCAATGCTCACTGCTTTCACCGCGCAATCTTTCAAAATTGGTGCCATTTGCAAAGACTGGTCATTATCTAAAAGACCTGCTGCGTCAGCCCTGCAGCGCTTGCAGTGAGTCATCTGTGGAACATAAGTTCTGGCCCTGTCCCGCGCCTCGTTTATAGTTTTTTGATCCGGCTCTATTACATCCTGAAGCTTTGTACCTGGATTAGGAAAAACTGGAATAATATTAAACAGATCAACATTCAGGTCTCCTGCTGTTCTGGCAATATCAAGCATATGCGAGTCATTAACGCCAGGCACCATGATGGAATTAACCTTAACCTGCATTCCCGCTTCCTTGAGCTTTATTATAGCTTCTTTTTGCTTAGCCCACATGATGGTAGCGGCTTCAAGACCCTGATATACAATTTTGTTATCTCTAACCCAGGAATATATATTCTTACCAATAGTTGGGTCTACAGCATTGACCGTTATGGTGGCGTGGGTTAATCCAAGCTTTTTTAATTGATCCACATTTTCAGACAATCGCAAACCATTTGATGACAGGCAAAGTAACAGGTCAGGCATTTCCTTTCTGACCCTGGCAATGGTTTCCAGGGTTTCCGGGGCGTTGGCCATGGGATCACCAGGCCCGGCAATTCCAGCCACTGTCAACCCATTGAGTTTTTTTCTGACCTTCTTAAGGTATTCGACTGCTTGAACAGGAGAAAGAACAGCTGATGTCACACCTGGCCGCGACTCGTTAACGCAATCATACTTGCGATTGCAGAAATTACACATAATATTGCACTTGGGAGCTACTGGCAGGTGAACACGTCCACAGCTTCCCTTGACTTTTTTGTTAAAACATGGATGCTTTGATATATCAAGTTCCTTCATAATTTTTCTCCTGAACTGACAGAAAACAGTGGCTACATATACCCGTATCCAACTCCTGAATCAGTTTGTTTTTTATCCAAAAGCGAGTTCACTATTCTTATGAGAAGCTCATGAGCCCCTGAGTATCCAATATGTCTTATCCTGGATGCTCCAACCCGGTCATGTACCGGGAACCCCACTCGAATCAGGGGGATATTCCATTTTCTGGCAGCAATCCTGTAGCCTTTGCTGTTGCCCACTATAAAGTCAGGCTTAAGCTCTTCTGCCTGTTCCACTATCTGGTAAAAATCCACTCCGGATAATGTTGCAGGTGAATATGACAACATGCCTTGACAGACTTCTTTTATGCTTTGCTCAAAAACTTTACTTTTTCCGCCTGTGGCAACCATTACTGGATGTGCCCCCATCTCCACGAGAAAGGAGGTAAGGCCTGCAACCAAATCTTCTTCACCATAAACAACACATTTTTTACCAAAAATGTATTTATGGCTGTCCACATACGCATCAATCAGTCTGCCGCGCTCCAATTCATGATTGCGCGGCATGTCCTTACCACTTGCCTGACTCAGAATGTCCATAAATTTATCCGTTGCCCTGAGCCCTACAGGCATTAGTACCCGGTGTGCCGGCACATTATGCTCTTTCTCAAGGCAAATACTGCTGCTTAGCTTCTGATCTGCGCATAATCCCAGCTCTATGCTCATTTTTGCTCCACCCATGGACTTAATACTACTGACAGGTGTTCCTCCTGAAGGAATCATCTCCAGATCTTCTTTAATGGCTCCATCCAAGGTTTCGGAAAAGTCCGGCAAGATTACAGCATCAAGCTCATAATCACAGCAAATCTGCTTGACATACCTGATATCCTCCGGGGATACCAGACCAGGAAAAATATTTATCCCTCCATGATCAGCACTTTTCTTAACCAGTTGGGTGACTAAGGCATGCACCGCGGCGTGAAAGCCCTGCATATGTGTTCCGGAATAGCTTGGCGTAGATACCATGACTATTTCCGGTATATCCATGTTTTCAAATTCTTTCCTGAACTGTCGGACAATCATGGGCATATCATCACCAATGGTTTCAGTAAGGCAGGTGGAGGCCACCCCCATCAAACCAGGCTGATACTTATCCATAACATTCAACAACCCTTGCATAAGGTTGGGGCCACCACCGTAAATGGCGTCATTTTCACCAAGGGAAGATGAAGCTATATCAACAGGTTCTCTATAATGACTGATGATGTACCTGCGCATATAGGTCGCACAGCCCTGGGAGCCGTGGAGAAAAGGAACACACCCTTCCACACCTTTAAAGGCAATGCAGGCGCCCAGCGGAGTACACAGCTTACAGGCATTTGTTGTGGAAATATAAGGATCAGGTCCGCCTCGCATTTTATTCTCCTTTACTTGATTGAGCATGCTTTTCTGCTCTTCGTGGGGTAAACTGCCATACTGGACTCATTACTGTTGAATGCACTTCTTTTGCAAAATTGAGCATCCCAATATAACCTTCCAGGGCTTCTTTTCGCTCATGATTATGATCACAGAAACCAACACCAAGCTTGTAGGCTATTGGTCTTTCCTTGACTCCGCCAACAAAAATGTCCACATCCTTTTCTTTTATAAAATGCGCAAGCTCTGCCGGATTGGAATCATCCACAATTACTGTTCCTGGATCGCACATTTCAGCCATTTCCTGGTACTCTTCTTCTGTACCGGTCTGAGAACCCACCAGCTCCACCTTCATACCAAGATGCCTGAAACACTTGATCAAAGAAAAAGCCTTAAAAGCTCCACCCACATATATTGCCGCTTTTTTCCCTTCCAGGTCCTGCCTGTACTGTTTTAAGGCAGGCTGAAGGACTTTAATCTCACCGCGCACCAGTTCAGTAGTTCTCTTCATGACATCAGGATCAATATCCTTGAAAAATTCTGCAGTATCATAAAGGGCCCGGGACATATCCTCTATGCCGAAATAGGAAACACGCTTAAAAGGAATTGAGTATTTTTCCTTCATCATCTTAGCCAGTTCTATTGTGGCACCGGAACACTGCACCAGATTCAGAGCCGCACCGTGACAGCGTTTCAGTTCATCTACCCGTCCGTCTCCAGTGATGCAGGCCACGACTTCTACACCCATCTGACGATAATAATTCTTGATAATCCAGGTCTCACCAGCCAGATTAAAATCACCAAGAATATTTACACTGACCGGTGAGATGCCTGCAGTATCTCCGCTACCTACCAGGGTGAACATGGCATTGCATGCTGCTGAATAACCAGCACGCTTGTTGCCCTTAAATCCTTCGGACTGTACGGGGATAACTGGAATACCCTTAAGATCAGCAACTTTTTTGCACACACTTTGCAAATCGTCTCCAATGATACCCACAATACATGTGGAATAGACAAAGGCTGCCTTGGGACTGTGCCGGTCAATCAACTCCATTAGAGCCTGATACAGCTTTTTTTCGCCACCAAAGATAATATCTTTTTCCTGCAGATCAGTTGTGAAACTCAGGCGATGCAGTTCCGGACCCGATGACAATGCTCCTCGAATGTCCCATGTATAGGCTGCGCATCCCACAGGTCCATGGACCAGGTGCAAGGCGTCAGCAATTGGATACAACACCACCCTTGACCCGCAGAATACACATGCCCTCTGGCTGACTGCACCTGCCAGACTGTTTTTATTGCATTCCAGTTCAAAGGGTGCCTGGCCTTTTTCATAAACCTGCTTTTTTCTACTTTCCAGGATCCGGGCTTCCATATTTATTTCCTCTTCTATAATTAACTAAAATCAAATTAGCAGCAAAAACAGGTAGTTAGAGCTCTCGCTGTTTTACTTTTTTTGCTTATGATTCATGCACATTTGCCAGAAAAGTTCCGTCAAAGATGAGAACTTTGCGCCTGGCACAGCTTCCTGCCCGGAGGCTTACAGCCCGGAGGGGGACTGTCCCTCGCTGTGTAAATTGTTCCATTAAAACCGATTTCCGCCAGGAACCAATGCATTATCAACCTTTCTAACAGTTCCTCGCGGGGACTGTCCCAATATTCAAACATAGGACTGTTCTTCAATGTAAAGGCGACTTCTAACCGCCTGCAGGATGCAGGCTCCACTTATCAAAGCCGTTACTCCCAGGCTCAATTCCAGGACCTCCGGTATAACGAATATCCTGGAAACAAATCCCAATGACCTACATAACCAGTTCAAACCTTTCTTCAGGAGCATCCCTGTCCATTCGATCCAATAATGTATTGACAATATTGGATAACAGATACAATCCACCCTGATATCCCACTGTTGGAAAGTAGCTGTGTCCGGCCCTGTCCAGAATGGGGAATCCAAAGCGGACAAATGGAATATCTTCAGCCCTGGCAATATATTTTCCGTATGTATTACCCACAAGCAGATCAACAGGTTCATTCTTGACAAGCTGATGCAGATAAAGAAGATCCTGGCTCTGGGCTATGACCGGTTCATAAGGTTCATCTTTTAAAATTGAAGTTAACCGCTTTTCAAAAACCTTACCTGGAGTACCTGTCACAACATAAACCGGCTTCAT
Source organism: Desulfonatronovibrio magnus (assembly GCF_000934755.1). Taxonomy (NCBI): domain Bacteria; kingdom Pseudomonadati; phylum Thermodesulfobacteriota; class Desulfovibrionia; order Desulfovibrionales; family Desulfonatronovibrionaceae; genus Desulfonatronovibrio; species Desulfonatronovibrio magnus. The sequence continues at coordinate 72,717 of NZ_KN882176.1, read as the reverse complement.
ACCCATATCTTTGAGAAATTCTGCAAGGCTTATGACCTGATCAGGATCTCCCCAGAGCCCGACTGTCTTTCCATAAAGGTAATGCTGATAATCTGTCATCATATCCACTAAGCGCCCACGATCATCCAGCATGGAAGCAGTAGGTTCAGCCCCTGTAGCATCCATAATTCCCTGAATGAACCGATCTGTAGATTTAACCCCTATGGGAATGTCTGACAGAGTAAAAGGCACCTTGGCTTTCTGGTCCATATAGGTAGCTGCATCCAAAGATGAAAACTGACCCAGCGCAAATGTATGCTCACTTGACCCTGTTTGAACCAGGTCCTGTACCTTGATGCCGCCTTTGGGGTACATATGGTACTCACCTGTCTTGGGCGTATCCAGTACGTCCGAAGTATCCGGGAAAACCACAGGCTTAAGACCCATCTCCCGGACCATACGCTTAATCTCTCTCATGTCTGACGGCTCAACATAGCCTGGGAGCACATTTACCTGTCCCTGAACCTTATTTTCTGATTCTTTGGTAAAGTATGAAGCCATGCCTTTGACCATATTGGAGAAACCCGTCACATGAGATCCTGCATAACTCGGAGTGCTGGCATGGATGACCCATTTACCTGCAGGCACAATCCCATCATCCTGAGCCTTTTTTACAATTGTGGGAATATCATCCCCAATGGTTTCTGAAAGACATGTTGTATGCACTGCAACCACATCCGGATCATAAACTTGAAAAATTGTTTTCAGGGACTGCCTCAGGTTGGGGCTTCCTCCAAAAACCGATGCGCCTTCTGTGAACGAACTGGTTGAAGCCATGACTGGTTCTTTGTAGTGTCTTGTAAGATGACTTCTGTGATACGAGCAACATCCCTGACTGCCGTGACTGTGAGGCAGACATCTGTTAATTCCCAGGGCTGCGTACATGGCTCCAATGGGCTGACATGTCTTGGCCGGGTTAACCCGTAAGGCCTTTCTCTGACTTATTTCTTTTGTAGTATGATCCAGCATCTGCGCTCTCCTTAAAATACCCTGATTGAATTAAATACAGTTATTTTCTCAAATTGTTATCACTATGGGCAGAGTTGACTTAAAAGTATAAATCTTTCGCCCCTGCCCCCTATCTTCCTGACTCCTGCCCCCTGTCTCCTGATTCCTGTCTCCTGATTCCTGTCTCCTGTCTCCTGATTCCTGTCTCCTGTCTCCTGACTTCCCCCCCTATGCCTGACTGCCAAGCTCGGCAGACAAAAGAGGTTTACGTTTAAATGGGTTAGCCGCCAGTTTCCAGGCCGGATTATGAATCATCATGTCGATTTCCCTGGCAAAATTAACTGCACCCTTATAACCGGCATAAGGCCCTGAGTAGTCATAGTTATGCAGCTGTTTGCTGGGAATACCGAACTTTTCTATAACATATTTGTCTTTGATTCCAGACAGGATGATATCAGGTTTTAATTTAATAATCAGCCGTTCCAGTTCAACATGACTGACATCATCCACTACAATGGATCCGGATTTCATATCAGGAATCATGCCCTCGTAATGCTTCAGAATTCTTTCTTCCTCCAATTCTTTCATCTTTTCAGGTGTGAGCCTGGGATTATACTTTTCCGGGTCAGGGCTGACTTTAAGTTCTTCGATATTCCTGCTGTCAGCATCTATTTTGATGTCTTTGAGTATATGCCTTCCCTCGTAGTCGTCACGATGAGCAAACTCATAACCTGCGGCTGTAACGGTCATGCCAAGATCTCTTAATAAATCCTGGTAGTGGTGGGCTCTGGACCCGCCAACAAACAGCATGGCTGTCTTGCCCTCGAGGTTAGCAGCGTGCGGAGCTATAGCTTCTAAGGCGGCCTTTTCTTCTTCAGCAATGACCTCTTCAACTTTTTTAGACAGCTCAGGATCTTCAAAGAACCTGGCAATCTTTCGCAATGACTTGGACATGGATTTGATGCCGATAAAATTCACCTTGGCCCACGGTATTCCGTATTTCGTCACCATCATTTCAGCGAGATAATTGATGGACCTGTGACACATGACTAAGTTTAGAGATGCCATATGAGCATAAGTCATGGTTTCATATTTTCCGTCTCCGCTGAAAGTAGCTGCCACCTTTATGCCGCACTTCTCAAGAACCCTTTCAATTTCCCATGCATCTCCGCCTATATTGTATTCTCCCAGGACATTGACGGAATAACCTTCAACAGGCTTGTCCTGCGTACCCACCACATCGGTAAAAAGTCTGTTATTGGCGATATGATGTCCTGCTGACTGACTGACACCCTTGTACCCCTCGCAATTAAAAGCCAGAACCTTGATTCCAAGTTCTTTTTCAGCTTCTCTTGCTACTGCCACCACATCATCCCCAATCAGCCCCACAGGGCAAGTGGCATGAACACTTATGGCGTTGGGTTTAAATTCTTCATAAGCCTCCCTGATAGCCTGCTTGAGCTTTTTTTCGCCTCCGAATATGATGTCATGTTCCTGCATATCCGTGGAAAAACAGTATTGAGAATAATTTTTGCCGTCTGCTCCTGGTTTAAAGAGGTTACGCCTTGTCAACCATGAATAGAATCCACAGCCAATGGGACCATGGGTAATGTGGACCATATCTCCATAGGGGCCGATAACCACTCCTTTACATCCCGCATAACAGCACCCTCTCTGGGTAATGATTCCCGGAACTGTCCTGGCGTTGGCATTAATACTCTGCTCTTCTTCGCCATGTGCAGTTCTGGCCAGCATATGGCTTCGTCTCTTCTTGGCTACCTTGGCCGGGTAAACCTTGACTGTTTCTTCTATGAATTCTTCCAGATCAACATCTGGACATGTTTTTAAATCAGACATGTTTCCTCCGCTTTAACTCACCGTTTTCAATGCCTTGGTGCTATTTTGTCCAGTCACCGCTTTCAATTGCCTAAGACTTCATTTCATCAATGGCATCAAGACCGCTTTCCTTGGTTCTGACCCTGAATACATCGCTTATGGGCAGGACAAATATCTTTCCGTCACCAGGAGTGCCGGTCTGATTAACCTCAATGATCACCTTAACTATTTCTGGAACTCGTTCAGGTGGTACTACAAGACTAATCATCCTCTTGGGAATAAGTCTTGCGCCCTGAGATAGACTGGGTAATACATCAGCTCCCATGGATGGATCCTTGTTTAAAGCTTCCAGCATTTCAAAATCTACAGGTCGTTTGCCTCTGCCAGCGCATCTAATGGCGGTAAAGGAAGGCAGCCCTGCAGCAACCAGAGCCTCTTTGGTCTTATTAATCTTATTGGCCCGCACTATAGCCAGTACCTCTTTCATAACAGCTGCTCCTTATCCGAATTCATTGTGACCCATATGTAAAAATCAGGTCATGATCCTTTTAGATTGATTACCTTTTGTACTTTAGTCCTTGAACAATTCTTGACCCAATTCCTAAGCTTCCTTTACACCTGAAGAAACTGTGTAAACTTCTTCCACAGGTGAAATAAAAATCTTGCCATCTCCAAATGTTCCCTCTCCGGTTCTTGCGCTGTCCATAATGGCTGTGATCACAAATTCCTTATCCGCCTCAGGTACGACCATCATAATCATTTCTTTGGGCAGTTCGTCATATATTACCTGCCCGAGCTTTAATCCTCTCTGTTTGCCCCGGCCTGCCACTTCAATCTTGGTCAGTGCAGGATATCCTGCGTCAAGCAGAGATTTCATAACTTCTGTAGTCTTTTCCGGCCTGACAATGGCCCTGATCATAATCATTATTTTCTCCTTTTTCTCATTTTCATGTTTTTAAATTGCAACCTGGTGACTTAATTATAATCATTCTTTGTTATGACTAATACGGGCTGTGGTACAGCCCAGTTATCTGTTATTTGTTAATTGTTATCAGGGTAAGGCGATGAATTCAGCTTTTTGTTCTTCAACAATTAACAATTAACTGATAACTGATAACCTTAAACTTTCCATTTAAGCTTCAAGAAGACCATAATCCAAAAGAATTTGTTCCAACTCGTCTGTATGCATGGGGTCAGGTACAACAAACATTTTATTGGAATCCATGGCTTGAGCCAGGTTGCGATAATGGCCTGCCTGCTCGCTTTCAGGATTGTAATCAATGACTGTTTTTCTGTTGATTTCCGCCCTCTGCACCTCATTATCCCTGGGCACAAAATAGAGCATCTGACTGCCGAGTCTTTTGGCAAAGGCTTCAATCATTTCTTTTTCATTATCCACTGCCCTGCTGTTGCATATTAGACCGCCCAGTCTGACTCCCCCAGCGTCTGCAAATTTTTTAATTCCTTTACAGATGTTGTTGGCTGCATACATGGCCATCATTTCACCAGATACAACTATGTATATCTCCTGGGCCTTGCCTTCACGAATAGGCATGGCAAATCCACCACAAACAACATCACCAAGAACATCATAAAAAACATAATCCAGATTTTGATCTTCTTCATAAGCTCCAAGCTGCTCCAGGAGGTTGATGGAAGTAATAATCCCACGGCCGGCACAGCCTACTCCAGGTTCAGGACCACCTGATTCAACACAAAGGGATTCCCCAAATCCGCCAATGCGAACATCATCAAGTTCCACATCCTCGCCTTCCTCTCGCAGTGTATCGAGAACAGTCTTCTGAGAAAGACCGCCCAGCAGCAGACGAGTTGAATCAGCCTTGGGATCACACCCCACTACCATTACTTTTTTCCCCAACTCCACAAGCCCGGCAACTGTATTCTGTGTAGTTGTAGACTTGCCAATCCCGCCTTTTCCATAAATTGCCACTTTCCTCATTAATCCTTCCTCCTGATATGATTGATTCTGTTACAGGTTTCTCCTTGCTCTACGCTGCCGAGTAATCCATAAAATCAGTTAAACTCTCAACAGTTACCAGCTATCTAACAAGGCAAGGGCTGTGCCATTACTGACAAAGCCATAAAATATTAAGACAACATACTGATTATAATACATAATTATGCGAAGCGTTCCTTTAGAATTTGTACAACACATTACAACAAAACCTTCAAATTTGTAGACATCACCCTACAATAATGTAGCATTGTCGTATTAATCCGGGAGGACTTTGCATGCTTCTAAGTAACTGGAATCGTATTGCCAATAAAATCAAATGCTTACAAATTTCAGTATATTTGCTCTTGTTCCCAGGCTCCAGCCTGGGAACACCTATTTTTTTGTGGCTCCAGCCACATTTTGAAGAAGCGGCTGGAGCCGCAAGAGTAAGACGTCCCCAGGCTGGAGCCTGGGAACGAGGGGTATGAGTTACTCTCAGGTTCGGTCCTGGTCCGCCCGGGTGAGGAGCTTACAAGTAACTACAATCGTTTTGCTAATAAAATCAGATGTTTACAGTTATCACATTTTGACGATTTTTGCTTTGATTGATGCACATTTGCCAGAAAAGTTCCGTCAAAGATGGGAGCTTTGCGCCTGGCACAGCTTCCTGCCCGGAGGCTTACAGCCCGGAGGGGGACTGTCCCTCGCTGTGTAAATTTTGTCATTAAAGCCAATTTCTTCCAGGAACCAATGCAGTATCAATCATTTTTATAGTACCTCTAGGGGACTGTCCCAATTTCCAAATATGGGACTGTTCTTCAAGGTGGAGGCGGCTTCCAGCCGCTTGGAATTAAATAGCCTGCAGGATGCAGGCTCCACTTTAAAGACAGTTACTCACAAGTTCAGTCCCGGCACCTCGGGTTAGAGCATCAAACATATATCCCTACAGGCACATAAATTGCTGTACAATTCATATGCTAATCGACACAACTTTAAGAGAAGGCCACCAGCGTTTTGGGCTTTACATGGATTTAACTGCTCGAAAAAAAATCATGCAGATGCTTGATAAAGTTGGAGTGCAGGAGATTGAAGCGGGAGTTGCTGGCAGGGATAACAATCTGCAGGAATTGATCATATTTGCACGCAACCTTCCCCATCAGCCTCAAATAAGCGTTTGGTCGCCTTTGCGGGAAGACTGCCTGTCGGCAGCCCAATCGCTGGGTCCTGACATTATCAATATTGGTGTGCCAGTATCTGATCTACATCTCAGCAAAAGATTAAATCTCTCCAGAAAGGAACTCATTACCCGTATAAAAACAATTATGCATAAATCACAAAATTGTGATACACACTTATCCATAGGCCTTGAGGATTTTTCCAGGGCTGAGCATGATTTTGCCCTTGAAGTGGCTCACCTGTTTGCTGACGCAGGTGGATGGAGGATCAGGCTGTCAGACAGCGTTGGGCTGCTTAGTCCTTTAGAAGCTTTTAAAGCCATAAAAAAGTTCAGACAAAGTCTAAATATCAAGCTGGCATTTCACGGCCATAATGATTTCGGAATGGCTACTGCCAACGCGGTTTGCGCCTTAGAAGCGGGATGTGATTTTGTGGATGTCAGTGTTCTGGGTATTGGCGAACGAGCAGGTATTGCCCGACTGGAAGAATTGGTGACATGGTGGAATCTTAAAATAAAGCAGACATATAATATGCATCAGCTTCAAGATTTATGTGCATATGTGGCAGGACTGGCAGGCATTAATATTGACGCCCACAGTCCGGTCATCGGAGAAAAAATATTTCATGTGGAAAGTGGACTCCATGCTGATGGAGCTTACAAGGCCCCTGAACTTTTTGAACCTTTTGATCCGGCAATCCTGGGGCATAAAAGACACATCAGTCTTGGGGGTAAAAGCGGGCGTAATGCTGTAAAGGCAAAAATATCTCAGCTTTTATTAAACTGGCAGGACTACAACATTGAAGAGCTGACCAGCCAGGTCAGAGCAAAAGCTGCAGCCAGGGGATATCCCATATCAGACCAGACTTTTTTACAAATGACAAAAGATCAGCTATCTGAACTCAAAAGTTGTCATGAGTGAGTAAGGCATCATGCTTTTGGAAAAAGCAATGCGCACCCCTACACCTGAACATCAGCAGCAATAACCCCTCTTATATTTCCTGACTCATCATGAAATGTTCGGGAAACAGTTACGCATTCTTTACCTGAAGCCTGGGAAACATAAGCATCAGAAATATACGGTATGGGAATCTCAAGGGCCTTTGAAAACCAGTGCTTCTGACTCCAGTCGCGGCCAAACGCCTCTTTGTCCTCAGGAATTTCTGAGTCTGGTCTGGCTATATTGCTCACAATCTGCAGACCACTTGCATCCGTAATATACAACAACTCCAGGTAGGGACAGCTTTTTATAAGCTCTCGCATATCCCGTTCCATTCCGGCTCTGTCTTTCTGGCGCACTGAGCCTGATACTGCCAGGTCAGCAAGCATTTTCTGCACATCACCTTTACCCATGAGGTTAAACACATTGTTCAGGGTATTCAGTTGCTTGACCAGCACAAACAATTCATCAATCTGGCTTAGTGAGCTGGTCATCTCATCTTTGGTGGACGTTGAAATACTGCTGACCTCACTTAAAGTTCTGGCAATTTCCTCGCTCGCCTGAGATTGTTGATTAACAGATACAGCTATGGAATGTGTCCTCTCAGAGGCATCTTTAGAAAGGGCTACAATTTCTTTCAGGGACAATCCTGATTTTTCCGAAAGCTCTCTACTCCTGGAAACCTGATTAATGGTCTCTTGAGCTTCTCTTGTTGAATCCTGGACCAGAGACTGAATGGCCCCGATTTCTCTGTCTACATCCTTTGTTGCTACCATAGTTTTTTCAGCCAGCTTGCGCACCTCATCAGCCACCACAGCAAAACCGCGTCCAGCTTCTCCGGCCCTGGCCGCTTCTATTGCAGCATTCAGAGCCAGCAGATTAGTCTGATCCGCGATATCTGAAATAACATCAATTATTTTACCAACAGCCTCGGCTTGAGAACCCAATTTACTGATGGATGACGTTAGATCCTTACTTTTGGCGGAAACTGCTGTGACTGCGTCCAATGTCTGAGTCACAATCACAGAACCCTGCTCTGCTTTGGTCATGGCATTATTGGTAAATTCTGAAGCCTCCTGAGCATTCTGAGCTGATTCAATGACAGATGCGTTCATCTCCTCCATGGCAGTAGCTGCCTCTGAAATTAGTTTCTGCTGAGTTGAAGCACTGTTTTCTGCACTTAATACCACAGTTCTTAATTCATCCGAGAGCTCAGAAATCCCCTTAATGGTTTCTTTCAATGTATTCACTGCGGAAAGAATAGTCTGACACCTGGCTCTTTCCGCACCCGAAAGAGCTTCATCCTTTAATGTCGTTTCCTTAGAGAGTCTTTGTTCAAGATCTGATAATTGATCGGCCTGTCGTGACAAATCAGATTCCACTTCAGTTAGTGAGTCTATGATCCTTACAAATCCAGTATTCAGTTTATCTAAGCCTTCGAGATCACGCTGAATATCAATCTCAGTGCCTGAGTTAATCTTTTCCAGAAGTTTACCTGCTGCTTCTGTTTCCTGAGAGCTTTCCCCGCCAAGAAAAAAAATCAAACCTAAACTCAAAACACCGGCAATACCAGTACTCCACTGCTGAACAGTGCCCCCCATAAAGTCTGACTGAGCCTCAGGAAGCAGAGATAATACCAGAAGGACAAAAAAAATGCTCGCAAGAGCCAAAATCATAATATATTGTTTGTTCATAAATTGTTACCTTTGCAGTTAGAATCAGAGCTTTTTCACCAGGCCTCTAATTTCTCCTATCTTCCCCTTCAACCTTCAACCTTCAGCCTTCCCCTTTCCCCCCTTCAGACCATTTTTTCTGAATATCTTTTTTGTGCCTCGCTATTACTTCCCTCAGACCAAATTTTGATACCTTGTATCCCATCTGCCTCTGGGTAATGCCCAGTTCTCTCGCTGCCCGTGACTGAATCCACGCATTCCGTTCAAGAGCAATTAATACTTCTTTTTTCTCAATATCTTCCAGAGTTCTGGAATCAACATTCTCAGGCTGGTTGGAAGGCTGAACATCAACCATAAAACCTGGAAGATCCCTGCTTTCGAGTCTTTCGCCCTCTGCAAGTATGGAGAGTTGTTCCACCAGATTTTCCATCTCTCTGATATTACCTGGCCAGCTGTAGTTTACAAGAACGTCAAGACAGTCCTGTGAAAAATACAACCTTCTTCCATACTCTTTTACAATTTTGTCAACAAAGTGATTAAGAAGGGAAGGGATATCTTCCTTGCGATCTCGAAGTGGGGGCACAATGATGGGAAATACATTCAATCGATAATACAGATCATCACGAAATTTGCCATGATGAACCTCACGGGCCAGGTCCTTGTTGGTTGCAGCAATGATTCGAACGTCAACACGTATGGTCTTATTTCCGCCAAGACGCTCAAAATCTCTTTCCTGAAGAAAACGCAGCAGCTTGGCCTGAATGCTGTGAGGCATTTCACCGATTTCATCAAGAAATATAGTTCCTTTATCTGCTTCTTCAAAACGCCCGGGCTTGGACCCTACAGCACCGGTAAATGCACCTTTTTCATAACCAAAAAGCTCAGACTCAAGAAGATTGTCCGGCAGCGAGGCACAGTTTACCTTGATAAATGGGAATCTGGATCTTTCACTCAACTCATGAATGATTCTGGCAATAAGCGTTTTTCCTGTTCCGGATTCACCAAGAAACAGAACTGTGGCTCTTGTGGGTGCAACCTTTTCAATCATCTGATGGATGGCGGACATGGCAGGACTTTTACCAACAATAAAAAAACGCTGAACATTTTTTGACAATTTTGTCTTCAATGACAGGTTTTCTCTGAGCAAATCCTTCTCTCTCGCTCTAACCTGCCTGTTAATGCTCACAAACTGGGAGATCAATGCTGCAACGATGGTTAAGAATCTGATGTCCTCATCAAAAGAAACATCCTGATCAAACAGCTTATCTACGGTCAGCACGCCAATGGGGGTACCTTGCAGACTAATGGGCACACCAATAAAAGATATCTTGCCCTTTTCCATGTTTCTGGCCCCTGTTTTGCCAAGAAACAGCGGTTCTTTAGCAATATCCGGTACAATGAACGGTTGACCTGAGGCAAAGATTCGCCCTGTCACCCCTTCACCAAGGCGATACTTGCCCTTGTCTTTTTCAGCCGGAGTAAGGCCATGTGAGGCCATTATACTGAGTATGCCCGTTTCATCATCGATGATGGTAACGGTCCCTCTTTTCATATGCAAAGAGTCAGCAAGGACCTTAAGGATCTTGTCTAAGGAATTCTCTAATTGTAATGCCTGACCAAGTATCAGACTTACTTCATAAAGAACCTTTAATTTTGACTGAGCCAGCTTAACCATAAATTTGATTAAGCAAAGAACGTACCTGTCACAGGAAAATCAGAAATATTTCTGAGCAACACCTATCGCTACAGCGATATTTTGTGTAAATTATAGCCTAACGCGGGCCGTGCCCGCAGCCCAATTTCAAACAAGGATAGTTTACTTGTGGCGATAACTGGACTTTTCAGGCTGAAGGCTGAAGGCTGAAGGCTGAAAAATTAGGATTTTGGACATTATTGGTCTTGTCAGTTTTTAAAATTTTCATGATTATTGCAGCGTGATTAAGGCGGTAAGTTACTAAGCCACAGGTGACAGGCACTTTTCTCAACCTCAAACGCAAAACAGCCGAACTATCCGGAGACAAAAGTAGCAGTCCCCATCCAGTTTACATAAAAGTATCGGTTTATACTGATATATTTTCGCAGCTTTTTATGGCGACCAGTCAGTTATCTCAAGACAACAATCCGCAAAATTGTAATTTAATTACCACAAATTAACCAATTAGACTCCTGTTTTTTCCAAAATTGTCATTCTATCTTTTCTTCAACCCTTCAGCCTGCAAATCTTCAGCCTTTAGCCTTCAGCTTTAAACCCTTCAGCCTGCTATTATCTTCTGAAATCTTCACCCCATAGGCCCTGGATCCCTTCTCATTTCCCTTCAATGGACATCTTTCTGCAAATACGCTCAACCTCACGAAAGTTCACTTTTCCAGAACCCATTACAGGTATATCCTTGATAACATAAAACTCTTTGGGCACAGCAATGGCAGGTAAATCTTTACTCATTTGCTTGATGAGCTTGCGCTTGCTGAAATCATCAGTAGTTATGGCGGCAACAATATCCGAACCTTTGGTTGGGTTGGGAATGCCCACAACGCAACAAAGCACTTCATCAGCTACATATTTATAAAGTACTTCCTCCACTCGAACCAGGGAAACCATTTCGCCTCCAACCTTGACGAACCTCTTAAGCCTGCCCTTGTGCCACAAAAATCCGTCTTCATCCAACAACCCCATATCTCCTGTGTCATACCAGCCATTATGAATGCGCATAGTTGTCTCTTCAAGGTCACCAAGATAACCTTTCATAACCATATCGCCCTTGACCAGTATTTTCCCAGTCTCACCTGGAGGAAGTTCATCATCAGTGTCCACATTTAGAATTCGGACTTCAACTCCTGGCAATGGCTTGCCCACGCTTCCTTTTTTGTTCTGGCTCGGTGTATTGATGCTTATAGCAGGACTTGTTTCTGTTGCACCATATGCATCTAATAATGTAATGCCCTGCTTTTCCTGAAAACCGTCATAAATCTGGGGGGCCAGAGTATCAGCTCCTGATAGAGCCACTCTGACAGAGGTAAAATCTCCTGGCTGGGATTTCTTCAGGTATCCATGATAAAATGACGGGGTGCCGGTCATAATTGTAACTTTGTAATCCCTGACAAGACTGCAAACAACCTTAAATTCCAGTGGATTTGGATAGGTGACAATGGAAGTACCTGTTGTTAGAGGCATCCAGAAGTTCGCGGTCAGCCCAAAGACATGAAACAGTGGCAGGCTTGCCAGAAATACATCTTTATGATCCACATCCACAACCTTGGGAATACTGTCTAAGTTGTGTCCAATATTCTTGTGAGTGAGTTGGACACTTTTAGGCTCTTTCTCGCTGCCGCTGGTAAACAAGATAACAGCTGTCTCATCGTCATCACCGGAATGCACCATTTTATGAACCATATTTTCAGGCATTTTAGCCTTTACTAAGGCTGGAATCTTTTCAGTCAGACTGACAGAGGCTACAATATCTTCAAGAAATTCCATTCCCTCTACAGGCTTTAGATCGAGCTTGTCCAAAAGCTTTTTACTGGTCAGTATGGTTTTAAAGCTGCATTTGTCCTGAGCGTACAATGAGTTTTCCAACGCTCCTGTAGCATAATTGATCATGACTGGAATTTTACCCGCCATGAGCAAACCAAGATTGGTCAGCATGCACCCGGCTGAAGTGGGAACCATCACGCCTACATACTGGGTTTTAATCTTCTTAAAACGCTTGGATAAAATCAGGCTTACAATGAGCATCCTTTCATAGGTCAATTCACGCTCTGCAGCTATGTCATGTACTGCAATCTTCTTAGGAAACTTCTTAGCTGTTTGAATAAATCGGTGGTGTAGTTGCACAAAATATCTCCTTGTATAAAAAAAACATTATGAGTAATAGATTGGACAAGTAATTGTCGTTATAGTGGAGACAGCATCCTGCAGGCTTTTAACAATCAGCGCCTGCAATGCTCCTCCACCTTGTATTGAACAAGCAAACTTCCCCCAGGACCCGGGGCTCAGTTGTTTTGAAGCTGCTTAGAAATACTAAGACGGACATAAACTATTCAGATACTCAATTTAGCATCTTTCAGTCATCTCAAGAAATTACTACTCTATAGCATCGCTTAAATAATGACAACCCCAAAAAATATGCGAGATTAAGACAACTGCACGGCATGCTATTTTACAGTAATTATCAAAACAAGTAACTTTCTCACTTGGTTTCGGAGTGCTCATGAAAACAACACACAAAATCATTCAAGGCGATAGTCGGCGCATGAACGAAATACAAGACAAATCCGTTCATCTTGTCATCACCTCTCCTCCATATTGGCAATTAAAGGATTATGGCTCTGAAGGGCAAATTGGTTTTAATGACAACTATGAAGACTATATAAACAATCTAAATCTTGTATGGAACGAATGTCACCGGATTCTCAAAAATGGCTGCAGACTTTGTGTTAACATTGGAGATCAGTTCGCTCGGTCTGTTTATTATGGGAGATATAAAGTTATTCCTATAAGAACTGAGATTATTAAATTTTGCGAAGCAATCGGATTTGACTACATGGGAGCCATAATATGGCAGAAAAAAACAACTACCAATACCACTGGAGGGGCAAGTATAATGGGAAGTTTTCCATTTCCTCGCAATGGTATTATTTCCATAGATTATGAGTTTATCCTCCTGTTTAAAAAACTTGGCACCCCTGAAAAGCCGGATAAAAAACTAAAAGAAGAATCAAAAATGACAAAAGAAGAATGGAAGGAGTATTTTTCTGGACACTGGTATTTTGGAGGTGCGAAGCAGGACGGTCATATTGCCATGTTCCCTGAGGAACTTCCTAAACGGTTAATCAAAATGTTCTCTTTTGTCGGTGATACTGTTTTAGATCCTTTTCTTGGCAGTGGAACCACTTCTCTGGCTGCCAAAAAGCTTTGCAGAAATTCTATAGGTTATGAAGTCAATCAAGAGTTTTTTTCACTTATTAGAAAAAAGCTTGGGGTCTATAGCCCTGAATTGAATGGACCAAAATTTATATTCTCTACCCAAAGTGTCATTGATCTTGATTTTAATCAGAAAATCAGAAGTCTTCCCTATGTTTTTAAAGATTTTCATGCTTTTGATAAAAAAATCGACCCTAAAAAATTACAGTACGGCTCTAAATTAGACAACAATAGCTCAACAGATACAGAGGATTTTTATACAATAAAAACGATAATCAGTCCGGAATTGATTAAATTAAATAACGATCTAACTGTAAGGCTAATTGGAGTAAAAGAAGATAAGTCTACAGCAAAAGAGGCTATTGAGTTTTTAAAAATCAAAACTAAAGGTCAAAAGATTACTCTTAAATATGATGCAATCAAACACGACACCAGCAACAACTTAATGGCGTATGTCTATCTTAAAAATAAGACATTCTTAAATGCTCATTTAATTAAAAATGGTTTTGTAGAAGTAGACTTGTCTTATCAATACAAGAATAAAAATAAATTCCTGGAATATAAGAAAAAAGAGGTAAATTAGTGGTCAAAAAAGAAGTAGCAAAATACGGAAAATATTTTGGAAACAAGCATACTTAATAAGTACAAAACTGTACCCATAAGTCAATATTATCTCCCTGCTTTTTTTACCTATTTTATTCGTTGCTTAATTAAACTTGATTTCTGCATTATTTTGTTATAGATAAGACAATCGAATCAGAAAACAGAGAAGAGCACTCAAGCTTCTTTTCTAAACTCAAACAGGCAGCCGCTCACCATTTTCCAGCTTTATTATCACTGCAGCAAGACTTGAGAGTTACCTGCCGGGTTTGGCTCATCTGCCTTCAGAACTGTTTGGCATATGATTTTCGCACCCGGTATAGATGACTTTGTTAAGGCAATCCGGTTATATCTCAGGCTTGTGCTGATGTGAATCCATTGGTGCTTCTTGAAGATCACCGCTCAGATCGCTGACCGATCTAAATAATAAGTTGATTACTTTGCTCAATGACCCAATTATGCGGATCATTGGAGCTTTGGAAATGCTGGTGCAGATTTCGGGCAACAGTTTATCCTTTTGCATGAACATGAGGTAGTTGCTTAATATAAGCCTGAAAAGTGTTCTCCGAATCTGAGATTGGCTGACTAAAGGATTAATTATGTATCAGTTGAACGAAAAGGACAGTAAAATTGCCAGAAGAATGACCAGCAACATTGATGCGCCGAAAAATAGCCAGGTGCTACACTCTGCACAATCTGTTCAATGTGCTGTAAATACGGTCAGTCAGAATAATCTGCCTGCCGCAAAGGACTGGCAATCAAGGTGGACCGACTGGAAATGGCATATCCAGAATTCAGTACGCAATATTGATCAGTTTGAGAACCTTCTTAATATTAAATTTCCACAACGGGAAAGAAAAGCATTCAGGCAGACTGCGGAAAAATTCCCAATGTCTGTAACTCCTTATTATCTATCTCTTATTGAAACAGATGATTATGCCAATGATCCCATATTCCGTCAGTCCTTTCCTTCGTCTAAGGAATTGATCATAGAAAGATCCGATATGAGCGATCCATTGCATGAGGAAGAGGACAGCCCCACTCCAGGCATAACTCACCGCTATCCTGACCGGGTGCTCTTTCATATCAGCAATATATGCTCCATGTACTGCCGCCACTGTACAAGAAAACGAAAGGTGGGCGACGCGGAAACCATGCCTGGAAAAAAAGACCTTTTAAAAGGCATTGAATACATTAAAAATACACCTCAGATAAAAGACGTGCTCTTATCCGGGGGTGATCCCTTAATGCTTTCCGATGAACGTCTGGACTGGATTCTTGGAGAAATCAACATGATTGATCATGTGGATGTTGTAAGAATCGGATCCAGAATGCCGGTAGTCCTTCCTTACCGGATTACCAGCGATCTGGTGCAAATCCTGAAAAAACATCACCCTCTCTGGCTCAACACGCACTTCAATCATCCAAGAGAAGTAACCAGCACATCCAAGGCCGCCTTGACCATGCTTGCGGATGCAGGCATTCCTCTCGGTAACCAGACAGTACTTCTGGCAGGCATCAATGATTGCCAGCGCCTGATCAAAACCCTTAATCAGAAACTCATTAAAAACCGGGTTCGCCCATATTATATTTATCAGTGCGATCTGTCCGAAGGCCTGACTCACTTTCGCACGCCAGTGGGCAAAGGCATTGAAATCATAGAAAGTCTCAGGGGACACACCAGCGGCTTTTCAGTGCCAACTTATGTCATTGACTCTCCCGGCGGAGGAGGAAAAATACCCATCATGCCCAACTATATTGTTTCCTGGGGGGCCAACAAGGTAATTCTGCGCAACTTTGAAGGAGTGATCACCACCTACTCCGAACCTGAAAGCTATGAAGCAAAATTCTGCGACCGTGACTGCAAGGCATGCAATCTCCAGCTTAAGGAGGATGACGGGGTGGAACAGTGCGTGGGCATTGAAAAACTGCTGTCCGACAGCGATGAAACCTGCAGCCTGACCCCAAGCGATAATCAGCGCATGCAAAGAAGATCAACCGCAGCCTAATTTTAAAACGATCTGAACATCTTTACACTTCGCGTTTGACGCGAAGTGTAAAGATGTTATGAGCTTAAGCCCAGGCCCGCATAAAATCTCTCGCTGTTTTGCCCTGGTCAAGATGCTTGATCAGAGCGCTGCCAAACACTACCGCTTCCACCAGATCCGCAATGGGTTCTAACTGTTCTTTGGAGCTTAGGCCAAATCCCAGCGCAGCAGGACATGCAAAGCTTTCTTTTACCTGTTTTAGTTTATCGCGCAGCAACTGAGTTGCGCTTGCTTTTGTTCCGGTTATACCCAGAACAGAAACCAGATACACAAAAGCCGGTTTTGTTTGTGAATACTTATTCATTCGCTCTTGTGGAGTGTTGAGTCCCACGAGAGGTATAAAGGACAATCCTGAGGGTTGAAGCTGATCCAAGTGAGGCAATGCTTCCTCTAAGATGAGATCAGGAATAATAATTCCATTAACTCCCACCTCTGCTGCCTTGCTGGCCAGGCTGTCAAGCCCATACTGTAAAAACGGATTAAAGTAGCCCATGAGTACAATTCCAGCACTTATGTTTTTTCTGTACTTTGCAAGCCCCTGCATAATCCAATGCAGATTGACCCCCTGATCGAGGCATCTGATGGATGCCTTTTCCACCACAGGGCCATCAGCCACTGGATCGGAAAAAGGGACACCAATTTCAATAATATCCGCGCCTGAGTCATCAAGTTCCATAATGATGTCCCAGAACTGAGCCTTATCTGGAAAACCTGCAGGCACAAAAGGGATCAAAGCCTTTCGCCCGTCTGAAAGGGCAGTCTTTATTCTGTCTGTCAGGATATTACTCATATTTTATTCCTTATCATTGAACTAAAAAAGTTCTGCAGCTTGAGAGTTAAATGTTATCAGTTAATTGTTAACGGTTGTTGTGTTTATTTATTTCTGTTCAGCATGCTTTTATGCAGTTCTACAGGCTGACTTCTGTGCTAACCTGTTGTTTTCTGGATTCCGGCTTTGGCCGGAATGACGGTAAAGAGTAAGAATCTGCTTTAACCGACACCCCGAAAATGATCCGGGGTCCAGTATTTTGCATTTCGCTTTTGAAAATGGCAGCTGGATGGTGAACAGTTACATTTTTTTACAGTTGAAACCTTACTAACCAGCTTCAATCTCCCGGACAATATCAAGATCCTTGTCACCACGTCCGGACAGATTGACCAATACCACAGAGCCTTTGGCAATGCTTTCCCTGTTTTCCAGAACCCAGGCCAGGGCATGAGAACTTTCCAAGGCCGGGATAATTCCTTCCTTGCGACACAGAGTGTAAAAACCCTGCAATGCCTGGTGATCATATATTACATCATATCTGGCCCGACCACTGTCTTTTAAAAAAGAATGCTCCGGCCCGACTCCTGGATAGTCAAGCCCGGGTGCCACTGAATGGGAGGGCATAATCTGTCCGTCCTCTGTCTGTAAAAGATAGGTGCGAGTTCCATGCAGCACCCCTGAAGTTCCTTTGGACAATGTGGCAGAATGAAAACAGTCAGGTGATCCCTCGCCTCCAGCTTCAACGCCCACCAGATCTACATCTTTATCTTCTGCAAAAGGATGAAATATGCCCATGGCATTGGACCCGCCACCCACACAGGCCACAACAATATCCGGCAACCTGCTCAGACGATCCATGAACTGTTTCCTGGCCTCCTGTCCAATAACTGACTGCAGTTTCCTGACCAGTAAAGGAAAGGGATGAGGCCCCACCACTGATCCCAGACAATAATGAGTATCCTGCTGATGAGCTATCCAGTGACGCAGCGCAGCATTAATGGCATCCTTGAGGGTTTTGGTTCCGCTTTGCACCGGTTCCACCTTTGCACCGAGCAGCTCCATCCTGCGTACGTTATGGCTTTGCCTCTCTACATCCAAGGCACCCATAAATACAATACACTCAAGCCCAAGCACTGCTGCTGCCGTTGCCGTGGCTACTCCGTGCTGTCCAGCTCCAGTTTCAGCAAGAAGACATTTTTTACCCATATGTTTGGTCAACAGGGCCTGGCCAATGGTATTGTTAATTTTATGGGCTCCTGTATGAGCCAGATCTTCACGCTTGAGCCAGAGCTCAAAACCCAGCTCCTTTGACAGATTAAAACATTTGCAAATGGGGGTGGGTCTGCCCACAAAATCGGAAAACACCTGCTCCAACTCTGTATTGAATTCCGGTCCATCCATGATCTCCTGCATGGCCTTTTCCAGTTCAGTCAGGGGCGGCACCAGCAGTTCCGGCACAAACTGCCCTCCAAAATCCCCAAAATATCCTTTTTTCATGACTATCTCCTGTAGATTGAAATTCACATATCAAAAATTATTTTCATTATTCTTCTAATCTTATCATGATCTTTGATTCCCGGACTCAGCTCAACACCGGAATTTAAATCCAGCCCTGTCATGCCAAGATCCAAAACACCCTTAATATTATCCGGGCTAAGACCTCCAGCGAGAAACCAGGGCTTTGCGGTAATCAAATCCCAAAGCCAGGGGCTGGCAATACTCCTGCCATGACCACCCGAACTTGTACCAGCGTCTAACAGGTAAAAACTGCAGACTTCTTTAAAAGAATCCAGTTCCTGCTCAAAATCATCCTTCATGACATGCCTTTCAGGCCAGAAGACGCGCATTACCCGCTCCGGACCAATGCTCAGACACACCTTTTCATCCTGTCCCCCATGCAACTGAACAAGATCAAGCCTTGCTGTTTCAATGGTATCAATAATCTTTTCAATATCCGAGTGGACAAACACTCCCACCCGAAGCTCTGTTTTTTTCTCCCATCGACCAACAACAACAGGATCAATATATCGCGGGCTGGGCGGATGAAAAATAAAGCCGGTCAGGTCAACACCAATATCCTGGCAAAACGCAAGGTCTTGGCAGCTGGTGAGACCACATACTTTGACAAGCCTTTTTTTCATGCTCCAAGCTCCTTGAGTTTTTGTTGCGGATTGGGTGCAGACATAATGCTGGTTCCGATCAAAAAGGCCTCAAATCCCAGAGCGTGAAACTCATCAATCTGATCTTTTTCTTCAATACCGCTGGCACAAATCCAGGTCTGGTGTGCGGGCTTGTTTTTTATGAGCTTTCTTGAAACTTTCAGGTCCACTTTAAGCAGATCCAGGTCTCTATTGTTTACCAGTATCAGTCTTGCCCCGGCAGCGGTTGCAAGATCAAGCTCCTTTTCACTGAATATTTCCACCACTGGCTCAATACTATAGTCAAGGCTGCTTCGCACCAGTTCAGTTAAAAGCATTTGATCCTCAATCACTCTGACAATGAGCAGTAAGGCTGATGACTTGGTGGCGGCTGTTTCTATGATTTGCAAGGGATGAAACAGAAAATCCTTGCGCAATACAGGCAGGTTCTGATCCGCAAATATTTGCAGATAATCTAAATCACCCTGAAAATACATTTTTTCAGTCAGTACAGAACAACAGCTTGCCCCTCCGTTGACAAACATTTGGGCAGCCTGTTCAGGTGAAAGATCTTTGTTAATTTCCCCTTTGGACGGGGAGGACCTTTTGTATTCAGCAATTATGGACGGGCCAGATCTTTTCAGGGCATCGAGAAACCCAGGCCTTGGACCATCATAAACAGACGCTGACTTTCCAGAAGCAGCCAGCATTTGCAATGCCTTAATCTCTTCCTGCTTGGCATCCATGAATTTTTTGAGCATCTGATTTTTCATTTCAAAATACCTGCAGGTTTTTAAGTCCGGAACCAACTTTTTTTCTGGCCTGAACCATACACTCTTTTATATCTAATTCTGGGTTAAGAAGTGCAATGCCAAGCCCAAGATTAAGGGCCACCATGTCCTGCATGGCCTGAGGACCGCAGCCACTAAGTATTTCTCTTTGACGTTTCAATGCCTCATCCTTATCCTGGCAGGCCAGATCTTCAGGAGAGCATAGATTAAAACCAAATTCAGTCGGATCAATGGGTTGGCCTTTGAGCCCCTGTTCACTGACAAAGATTACTTTATTAACTCCGCATGGCGTGAGTTCATCAAAACCCTGGGCTCCATGCACCACTGCTGCTGACTTCACCTCATTCTTTTGCAGCACCGCAGCCATTAGAGGCATAAATATTTCTGATGGTACACCAAGAATCTGATGCGTGGGCCGGGCAGGATTTAGCAATGGGCCCATCAGGTTGAATATACTTCTTATGCCCAGTTCCTGGCGTAAGGGGGCAATGCCGGCAAAACCGGGATGAAAGTGCGGGGCAAATAAGAAGGCAAAATTTATTTTATCAAGCTCAGGGCCGACCTTTGCCGGATCATCTAATAGAGGCAGTCCCAGTGCTTCAACCACATCAGCACTTCCACAGGAGCTTGATACAGCCCTGTTGCCATGTTTGACTACGCTTACCCCCATATCTGCCAGAAAAAAAGCAACCGCAGTAGAGCAGTTAAAGCTGTTGCGTCCGTCTCCGCCTGTACCGCAGGTATCTATACGCACGCCTTGCATATTATTGACCAGTCGGGCCTTTTCTAAAGCCACTTTTACTGCAGCAGCCAGTTCATCGCCGGTTTCGCCTTTGAGTCTGAGCCCGAGAAGCAAGGCTCCGCTCTGGGCAGGGGTGATGTCACCCTGAAAAAGAGCCCTGAATATATCAAGACTTTCTTCGTAATCAAGATTCTGCCTTTCACATATTTTATTCAAAGATTTTTGAATGTTCATTGTGTTTCTCCATTTA
Source organism: Desulfonatronovibrio magnus (assembly GCF_000934755.1). Lineage (NCBI taxonomy): Bacteria > Pseudomonadati > Thermodesulfobacteriota > Desulfovibrionia > Desulfovibrionales > Desulfonatronovibrionaceae > Desulfonatronovibrio > Desulfonatronovibrio magnus. The sequence continues at coordinate 51,891 of NZ_KN882176.1, read as the reverse complement.
CTATTCAAATTTCCCTGCAAAAAATGATTCTTGCAGGCAATCAAAACACCTAAAACTTAAAACCTAAAACTCCCTACAACCCTGACAAAATTCTCCACAATCTGAGGTCCCATAGGCGTAAGTATAGATTCCGGGTGAAACTGGACTCCCATCCATGGTCGATCTAAATATTGCAGTCCCATCACTTCACCGCTTCTGGTTCTCGCTGTAACCTCAAACTTTGGCTCAGAACCCGGAATAACCAGCAGGGAATGGTAACGACACACTTCAAAAGGACTGGGAATGCCCTGAAAAATTCCTTTTTGTTCATGGTAGACCCTGCTTGTCTTGCCGTGCATGATCCTGTCAGCCACCTTTACTTCAGCCCCTGAAAAATGGCCCAGTATCTGGTGGCCAAGGCATACACCGAGAACGGGTATACTCTGGTCCAGCTTTTCTAAAAAATCTAAGCAAAGTCCTGCATTCTCAGGTCTGCTGGGGCCAGGCGAAATAATCACTCCTTCAAGTTTACCCTCAAGAGCTTCAAACACAAAATCGTCATTGTTTCTAACAACAACAGGGTCCACCCCGATTTTTTGAAGCACCTGAACCAGGTTGAAAGTAAAGGAATCAAAGTTGTCTATGAGCAAAATCATCTGTTCCTCCTGTGTAGCTTAGGGCTTTGAGAATGGCTTTGGCCTTGTTGGCGCATTCCTGCCATTCTTTTTCAGGGACTGAATCGTAAACAACACCAGCTCCGGCCTGCCAGTGAATCTTGCCGTCCCTGATCCAAAGACTTCTGATAGTTATACCTGTATCCATATTCACCTTGCCCTGATCCAGTCCAATCCAGCCAATGGCTCCGGCGTAAGGGCCGCGAGGCAGCTCCTCCATTTCAGAAATGATCTCCATAGCCCTTATTTTGGGCGCGCCTGAAACTGTACCAGCTGGAAAGGATGCCTTTAATATGTCCACCACATCCATATCTTTTTTCAAAAGAGCAGAAAGATACGAGGTCAGGTGCATGACATGGGAAAAGCGCTCCACCTGCATGAACTTATCTACTTCAACACTGCCGGCTTGAGCAATACGGCCCAGGTCGTTACGCCCCAGATCCACAAGCATGACATGCTCGGCCCGTTCCTTTTCATCCTGCAATAGTTCATCAGCCAGGGCCTGGTCCTCTTTCTCTGTCTCACCCCTGGGCCTGGTGCCTGCAATGGGTCTCAACTGCAGAACATTTTTCCCGCATTTAACCATAAGCTCAGGAGAAGACCCCATCAAAGAAACCCCGTCCAAATTGAGAAAAAAGGTATATGGGGAGGGATTTATTCTGCGCAAATGACGGTATACAAGAAACGGATCTCCTTTAAACGGTGCTTCAAACCTGGTGGACAACACCACCTGAATGGCTTCTCCCTGCCTGATAAGCTCTTTGGTTTTGATTACCCAGTCGTGATATTTTTCCTGGTCAGGATAAGTGGTGATTTTGCCCACTTTAAATTGGGACTTGGCTCTTGATGGCTTGGGTTTGGGCAGGGATAGATCATTATCAAGACATAAGTAATAACAATGATAGTGCAGATGGTCGAAAAGAAGCATCCTTCCGGGAAGTACAAGCTGGGCTTCAGTCTGCTCGGCAGGCAGGGCCTGAGCCAGCTTTGGTTCCAAAAGTCCGCTCATTCCATATCCAAAATAACCATAAACAGCCCTGGTCATGGGCGGCAGGTCAAACTCACTGTCAGCCTCGATTTCAATTTCTTCCAGCACTTTGCGCACACCCTCGGTAAAATCCAGCCCTTCAAAATCTTTGATGGAATCCAAGCGATTATCGAGACACTTTACAGTGAGCTTGCCTTCCCTGCTCCCAAGCTGCAGCCTGAAATCCCAGGCAAGCAGGCTGTATCGTCCCAGCCTGCCGTCTACTTCCGAGCTTTCCAGTAGAATTCCCTTTTCCCTGCCCACAAAGCCAAGATACAAAGATACCGGAGTCTGGGTATCTGCCGGCAGGCAGGTTGCCTTTTGCTTAAGTTTGATCATGTTTCACTCCTTTATTTATCATTCAACCTGAATCGGTAAAAACAAAAAAAGCCGCGTCCTGCCCTGGGGGGGCTGAACGCGGCTTTTTTAGTTACACTAAACGCATGTATAAAAGACATTATGGCCCCCCTTTTTCATTTTCATTACGCCACCACCAGAGGGCCTTGTCCTGCAGAAGTTCCAGCTCACCTGCTGCACTTAAGTTAAGAAAAGATTTGAACCTGCGAATCATTTGTCCAGTATAAGGATTGTCTTCAGCAAGAGATGAAAAAAGATAAGCGTCTTCATTGAGCATCTTCCGGGCTGAGTTAAGCCTGCGCATAAATGACGGTGTGGAAAACTTTTCCAGATCAAGATCCTGGGGCAAGCTGGCAAAATATGATATTGTTGTAACAAAATTAAGACTCTGGATGCAGGCCATGGCCTGATCATGCTCCCTGGCCGAACAGATAAACGTTCGCATCCCGGCCTTGTTGAATATTTTTTCAACCAATTCCACGCTATTTTGATCTGTGCCAGTACCAGGGCACAGGGCAACCTTAAGCTCATGATCGGGTTTTGGGTCAGGACCAAACAAGGGATGAGTCCCCACCACAGGGCCTGTATAAAGCCTTTCCATATGCATGAGCGGGGTTACCTTGACTGAGCAAATATCAGTTAAAATCGTTCCCTGGGCCATTCTGGGTGCAATCAATTCAGTAACCTGGGCAAAGACAGAAATGGGCACGGCCAGAATAACCAGCCTGCAAGGAGACAGAAGAGCTTCGAGCTCATCTTCAGGCAGGGGCTGATCCAGACAAAGAACTTTCAAGCCGACATCAGAAAATCTTTTGTCTAACATCCGCCCCATCTGACCGTGCCCGCCAATAATGGCTATTTGAGAATCATTCATATTATTTATGCCTTAGCTAGTTACTGATCAAAAATGGTCCGAGGTCCAAGGTCTGAGGTCCAAGGTCCAAGGTCCAAGGTCCAGGCTTCACACTTCAGCCTTCAGCCTTCAGCCTTCCCTCCTTCAGCCTTCCCCATCCCAGATACCACTTTGCTCCATTCATCCCAGAATCCTGGAAAGGATTTTTTCACGCAGTCAGGATTATCCAGAACAACATTGATTCCTGTAAGCTGATACAATGAAAGGCTCATGGCCATGCGGTGATCATCATATGTGGAAAATTTTATTTCTCTGTCTGACTCAAACCCTTCAGGGTCAATGATCAGACCATCATCTAACATGCTGCATTTGCAGCCTGTCCTGCTCACCTCGTTGAATACACCCTCAAGGCGGTCACTTTCCTTGATTCTCAAATGGGCTACATTGGTTATTTTAGTAATCCCCCTGGCCTGGGATGCCAGCACAGCTACCGTAGGAACCAGATCCGGGCTTGCTCCCATATCTAAGTCCACGCCTTTAAGCCGGGCACCTTCCACAAGTACACCCTTATTGCTTATCTCAACTCTGGCTCCCATCTTTTGCAGAATATCTAAGATAACCCTGTCCCCCTGCCTGGATTGAGGGTTCAGCCCTGTGACCATTGTGGGCCTTGGGCCAAGAGCCCCAGCTGCGAGAAGATATGACGCATTACTGAAATCGCCTTCAACCTGATAGTCTCTGCCAGCTACAGTTAAAGGGCGGACAATAAATCTTATTTTGCCCGGCTTTGCTTCCTTTACTTGAGAAGCTGAAACACTCACCCATTTTCCACTTTCTTCAACCTGTATTTCCGGTCCACAACCAAACTCATCCATAACCTGCAGGGTCAGATTAACGTAAGGCCATGATACCACTTTGCTTCCGGTCAGGTTTATAACCATCTCATCTTCAGCCATGATGGATCCCAAAAGAATTCCTGACAGATACTGGCTGCTTTCTTCCAAAGATATGGACAGCTCTCCACCGGGAAGGCCCTGGGTTTCGATGATTACCGGCGGACAACCGTGAGCCTCCTGGTAAGAAAAAATAATATTAAAAGGCATTAAAGCATCGGCTAAACTTTTAATGGGTCGCTGATGCATTCTGCCGCGGCCTGATATTTTAAAACTGCCTTTTCCAGCAGCTGCAATGCCTGCTATCAGCCTGCAGGTCGTGCCGGATTCACCTACATCAAGACCAACGACCTGACCTGGAGCTGCAGATACTTTTCCGCCCAGACCTTTGACCACAAGCCTGGAACCCGAACTGTCAAACTGCGCACCCATGGCTTCAAGGCACATGCGGGTATGGGTAAGATCATCGCTGTCTAAGACGTTACTCAAGATTGATTCTCCCTGAGCCAGACCAGCCATGAGCATGGCCCTGTGAGACATGGACTTGGAGGAAGGAGCATTCAGTATTATGTGACTTATACTGTTCATAATATTTTAATTTAACCGGTTTTATTATTGTCTAAGAGCTAAGCTGTTATCTGAGGTCCCTGGGGATAGCTCCCCAGAATTCTTAAGAAATGACAGCTCTCAGCTAATTCGCTCAAAACATCCTTGTATTCTTCAGCAGTCAAATCGCATTCAACGTCTGTAAAAAAAACATATCTCCACTTTTCCACACGCATGGGCCGTGATTCTAACTTTTTCATATTGATTCCCTTTCTTGACAACACATTCAATGCTGTCACGAGAGAACCGGGCTTATCTGTAACTGTAAAAAGAAGAGAAGTTTTCTCCCGACTGCCAGTTTCAGGGGGATTAGCACCTATGATTAGAAACCTGGTCCAGTTATCCGGTACATCTTCAAGACCCTGCTCAACAATATTCAGGTGAAAAATCCTGGCCAGATTTTTGTGGCCAAGGGCAGCAGCGCCCTTTTCTCCAGCAGCCCTTCTCGCAGCTGACGCCGTGCTCTCATCAGGAATTACCGCTATTCCGGGCAAATTGGTTTTCAGCCAGGTGGAACATTGTTGCAGGGCCTGGGGATGAGAGTATACCTTTTTAATCTGATCTGCTTCTTTTTCCTGGGTCAAAAGAGCGTGACTGATGCGGCAGAAGACCTCAGCGTGTATAAAAACCTCAAACTTCATAAAAAGATCAAGGCTCTGGCCCACACTGCCTTCGAGAGAGTTTTCCAGAGGAATAATGCCCAGCTCAGCTTCTCGGATATCCACTGCCCTGAACACATCTTCAAGTCCTGGTTTGGGAAAAAAATCAGCACTTTGCCCCAGATACTCCACTCCGGCAAAATAGGAAAAAGTTCCCTCAGGCCCGAGGTAGGCAACCCTTTGTTTCTGCTGCAGACTTCTGGATGATGAAAATATCTCCCTGTAAATGGCCCGCAAATGTTCTTCAGGCAGGGGACCGGAATTTTTGACAGCCAGGCCGTTTAATACTTCCTTCTCTCTGAAAGGTTTAAACACACTGTCCTTTGACTGGGATTTGATGTCCCCGACTTTAAGACTGAGGACAGCTCTTTTATTGAGCAATTCAAGTATGCCCGCATCTATGGTACTTATCTCATGGCGGATTTGTTTCAGACTTTGTTCCTGGTTCATGACTACTCTTCCCTGATCTCTTCCTGGATGCGCATTCCAAAATGCCTTCCAGCCTGATCCAGCTTGCACAACACTTCATCACCCACCTGAAGTTTAACCACGCTAACCGGAACTCCATTGGCTCCTACAAGCCTGATGGTTTCAGCGTTTTGCAGGACAACACTGCCTTTTTTACCTTCGTATTCAGCTGTAATGAGAAGCATGGGACGAATTTCTGTCTTGATTCTGCCCACTACTGCGGAAAAGCTGGTCCCGTCATGGCCGGCTATAAGCACTTCTGTGCCGGGGCATAGCTCTTCAAGGTAGGTAGTTTTGTCCTGGGGGAGGCATGCGTAGGAATGAACCGCGCCTGCATTTATTCTAAAAGGTCTGGCTGCAACATAAGGGTTGGATTCGGTCTCGGCATTGACCAGAAAGGTAAATGCGCTGGAGTTGCCTACCAGCATGCCCTGTCCGGTTTTCAACAGGGAAATGGTGTCCACGCATACCCGATGCCCCAGACCTATGGGAGAAATCTCCAGCACCTTGGCTGAAACAATATCCACCTTGCCCTGGTCCTGCTTTACTCTTTTGACCATATTTTTGAGCTCCTGAGCACTGTCAGCACCAACCACCACATAATCAACTCCTTTTTCCAGAATGCCGAAAGCTGTTTCCAAGCCTGTCAGGCTGTCCACTTCCATGCCCACATTGACAGCCTGAGCCAGAATATTTTCCACTGGAATTATTTCCACATCTCTAAGCAATACAACTTTGCTGCCTGTGTTTAGAAGTTCAACAACTTTTTCTTCATCCTGTTTCTCATTGATAGCCATGAAGTTGAATCCTTCAATGTCCAGCACTTCTGTTCTGCCCAGAGCAGCAATGCCCTCCAGATCTTTATTTTCTGCAATAATGGCATCCACTCCGGACTCAAGGGCCAGAGTGACCATCTTTTTGTCAAAAGGTACAGCTTTAAAATATATTTTCTTTTTCATTTAATTGTATCCTGATTGAAGAAAGTTCAACGTACAAGATTCAGCGTTCAAATTTAATCAGATCAACCTGCTGCCCGACAAGTTAGTTCTCTTGGACAAAAAAAATGCCGTCAAAAGAAACTAACCCTTTTCCAGCATTTCCATGGCATCTTCAATTTCCAGGTCATTATGCACAACCTGATTCAGGGTTTTTATAAGCAAGGAAGGATTGTCGTGCTGAAAAATGTTTCTGCCTATGGACAAGCCTGCTCCACCTGAAGCAACAGCATCATACACCATCTGGACCAGGTCCCGGCCATTTTCCAGTTTGGGACCACCTGCAATTACCACAGGAATGCAGCAGGCCTCCACTACTTTGGTGAATGTGTCCATATCACCTGTGTAAGGCACCTTGACTACATCGGCGCCCAGCTCTTCGCCAACCCTGGCGCAATGAGCAACCACGTCCACGTCATATTCATCCTTGACCTTGGGGCCTCTTGCATAAACCATGGCCAGCAGAGGCATGCCCCAATCGCTTGCCCTGGAAGCAATCATACCCATATCTCTGAGCATATCCCGTTCGGACTCATCACCGAGATTCACATGAACTGATACTGCGTCGGCTCCAAGTTTGATGGCATCTTCCACAGAACCTACCAGGGTTTTGGCATTGGGATATGGAGATATGGATGTGCTGGCAGACAAATGAAGAATTAGCCCTACATCACTGCCTTCCCCTCGATGACCGCACCTGGCCAGACCTTTATGCATGACCACGGCATTGGCTCCGCCTTCTGCTATTTTACCCACTGTGTCCCTCAGATCCACAAGCCCTGAAATTGGACCTACAGTAACACCATGATCTAAAGGCACTATAATTGTCCTTCCAGTGTTACGATTGAAAATTCTTTCCAGTCTGAGTTTTTTTCCTAAATGCATTTTTGTTCCCTCCGTTGTTTTGGAGGCCCAGGCTCGAGTGGCAGCCCGTTTAAATGGTACAAAAAAAGGGCCGCCGGCTTTTGCCTGCGGCCCTTTGGATTGTTGAGTTTAAACCAGTTGTTTTAAGAGTAAACCTTTCCCTCCAGACCACAGGTCCTGATAAAATAAAAATACCAAAAATAAAAATTGGTGAAACTGTGATTGAGAGAATTGTTTAACATGGAAATCGACTTAATTGAAAAAATTTGGTCTTGTCAACAAAAAAATTTAAAAAAAATGTTTTTTTCCAATTTAAGCGAACGTGGCCTCAAAAAAATCAATAACCCGACAAGATCCAACTCGAATTCGCCAAGCTGGCCTGCCGGAAAGTTTTTTACAACCAGGAGGCCGGGGGTTCCCTGCTAATTTTCGGATTGCTTCAATGATACGCGATTGCTCCTTGGGCTCAATTTATGAGAGTTTTTTCTGGGCAGAGCGCAGAATCTCAATCGTATAGGTCATTCTTTGCCATCCCCCTGGATCTGCCGCACTGCCTCTTCAAACAGCACCGTTTCCTGGGATTCGGCCTTGGCTGCATCATAAGCTCGGATATCTTCAAGCTCCTCAAGCTCTTATAATACTTGCTCCCATTCCTCGGTGCTTAAAAGTACAGCCTTGGTGATTTGCTCGTTATCGACCACATATTGTGGATTTTAAATTACGCTCATGTTTTCTTCTCCTTGGCAAATCGACGTATTTTTTACCTTTGAAACATAACCCAATAACTGTTTTTTGTTGGGGCCAGGTCTCTGAGACCAGCAAGTATCAATAGGAGTTTCCGGATGGGAACTAACTTGCACTCAATAGGGCAGCAAACTTGGCAAAAACCTCTTCGAGCACGGCCTCTTCTACTGTGGTCACAAACTTTATGCCCCGAGCGCGCCAATCCAGATTTTTGACCTGATCGGCCAGGGCAACTCCCGTAATAGATGGATTGTCGACTATTTGAACCTCGAAAGGATAGCCTTTGACTTGGTTCGTGATAGTGTACTGCGGGGTGGTCATGGGTAACCTAAGAGTTTTATCCACGAATTTTCACTAATCTACGCTAATCTTTCGCCAAAGGCGACGAATGCTATCTGTCCTGGCGATCAGCCAGGCAGATATTTATCCCTTCTTCATTCTTATTCGTGCTCATTCGTGCAGATTCGTGGACAACTCTCTTCTTTTTGGACCATCGAGGTCTGACCCCAAGCTGTTTGTGGAGTTTCTCGGCATGGGGGTCTGACCCCAAACTGTTTCTGTAACCATTTGATATCATTGCCGATACATCGAATTTTTCATTGAGGGTATGCAAAAATTTCTATAGATAGCTGATATCATTGATATTTTCCAGTTCAATTTCCCATTCAATATGGGCGATGGAATACTATTTTTTTCTTCGGTTGGCACGATTGTAAATGTTTTCTCAAGTACCAATGATGGTCACCGTAATCACAGCATCCTCAATGAAGTAGATAATTCTATATTCGGGTTTTCGGCCAAAATGATAAGATCTCTCGCCTTTTATAGGGGCCGGGGTCTGAACCCTCTTACAAGCTAGACTGATTGGCTATAAACCTCAAAAAGGCTCGATTTTTGGCGATAGAATCAATCGATTCTGGTTAAAATCTTGATTACACTTTAATATTATTATCTTTTTAGTAAAAATTGTCTTCCAAAATTCAAGGAAACATATTGTCCCTTGTCAGGTACGAAATGACTTTTTGCACATAACATATTCACCGGTTATCTGCGCTACACGGAAAGATGTTTGGTGAGAAAAAGCTGTTCAGTTTGAATCGTCCTCTATATATGCCATGTTTAATTGTTTAGCTGCTTTCAGCAGTTTTTTGTCACGAGTCCAAATATATATGTTGTTCATCAGTAAGGCGCTTGTCACAAGATGTGCATCTACATAACCAATGCCTTTTCCATGCAACATTTTTTTGCTGATGAAATGCATAACTTCAAAATCAGAACCCACACATGCTTGAGGAAGTCCCTGAAAATATCCAATTACAATTTCACGTTGACGTAAATTGCCAAGTGCAATTTCTCCGATAATAAACGGATGGGTACAAACTACATTATCATTCAGAAAGGATACCAAAAGCGGTTCACTTTTGTTAAAATGATCAATCCAAACAGATGTGTCAACAAGATACATCCCTACGCTGCCTTTTAAAGTCTGCGACGCGGTACATGCCGCAATTCAGGTTGGCTACCACCAAGCCGTGCCAAGTTTCGGGCATTTTCTCTTTCAATCAATGCCTCTAACGCCATCTGGATCAAGCGCGACTTTTCCTTTTCACCCAGGATCTGTGCAGCCTTTTTCAATAATTCCTGATCAATATCCATAGTTTCTTGCATAATTCCTCCACTTGCATGGTGATGTAAAGATGATGCCTGAAGCTGAGTCTTTCTGACTGTGGCCTGTGTCGCCATGGGGGTCTGACCCCGAACTATTTCTCCGAACTATTTCCCAGATTGCTTCCAATTTTAACGGCTCTTGCTTCCATTATGCACTCCTTTTGTCATTTTGACTTTGGGGTCTGCTGGGCCAGGTCTCTGATAGTTGGCTAGGCCTCTGAGACCAGCCAGTGTCAATAAATGAGTATTAACTTGCAACATCTCTCGGTGTCAATGGCCCCCCTGTATACGCATGGGAGTTTGAATCCAAACTTTTTCAAATACATTTGAGAAATTCATCTACTGTCATTTCAGCATCTTTGATAAGGTTGCGCAGTGTCCCTTTCTTGACGTCCTTTCCTTTATGCACAGGAATTGTAAGGATAGACTCGTGTCCTGGCTTTTCCATGCAGACATGACTTCCTTTTTTCCGAACCACCTTCCAGCCAGCGCTTTGGAAAGCCCGGACAACTCCTGTACCGGAGTAACCGCCTAACCGTGTCATTTTAGAGAGCTACTTCCATAATCTGCTCCCTGGGATTCTGAGCTTTGGCGCGGCTATTGAGTACGTCAAGACTGAGTTCAATGGCCTCACGAATATTGGCAAGAGCCTCCTCCACTGTTTCTCCCTGAGAATGACATCCTGGCAATGCAGGGCAACTGATATTGAAGCCACCATCTTCAGTGTCTGGCTGGAGTAAAACTCGAAACTTCATAATATTCTCCTTTCTGTGGGGATTTAAGCCATCTGATGCCGCCGATGGATAAGCCATGGGGGTCTGACCCCAAACTGTTAACCAAACTGTTTCCTAACTATTTCTGTAATCACTTGATATCATTATCGATAAGCCGCATTTTTCATTGAAGGTATTCTGTTCACCCTGATTTATTTGAAAATCATGGAAGAATTCTCAGGCCTTCCTGTTTAATTTTTAAATAAAACTGAGGTGGGTCCTGTTCGACCTCCTGGCTGGAAAAAGGATGGATCTCGAGGCGCAGATCAATTTTTCTTCGGTGTCTGCTTATCTTTTTCATGTCATGATACCTAATCCCCTGAAACTTACTTGATACCACAGCCAGGTCGATGTCGCTATCCTTATGGGATACCCCGGCGACAACCGAGCCGAATAGATATGCTTCAGAAACGTCAATTCCTGCCTCGCGCAGTGAGTCAAGAAACAAGCGGGCCTTTTTCACTGATATATCTTTTGCAGAAGCCATTTCCTTATCTCCTTGATCCGGATAAAGTTTTCAGCCGCAAATTCTCTGGTGCAAAGATTGTAAAATCTTAACTTCTCATCAGGATATCTGGTTGATATATTAAAAGTATTCACTGAATCGAGAAATCCCATGGTCTCATCATCCAAACCAAGGCCGATCATTTCGCCTAATCTTAATAAATCATGGGTGCGCGGAGGAAAATCATTTTTGTACTTTACGTAAAGAGCTTTCATGGTCTTTTCCAATACCAGATGGGCAATGAATAAACACCAGTCATACTTGGCATTAGCAAAAAGAGATGCGGCTACATCCAGATCATGATCTGCTGAATCGATCCAATATTTGATATGTTTATCCATATATATCCTGTTCTAACTTGAACCGGTCGAAATTTTTGTTGTCGGCAAAGACTTTTTTGACGCTGATTGCGCTGATTCACGCTGATAAGAGGTTTTATCTCTTCCTATCTGCGAAGATCTGTTTACCCCGTGAAATCTCTTCTCATTTCACTGGGGCGAGATCTGCGTCCAGAACTCTTAGATTTGACTTTGGGGTCTGACCCCAACATTCCTCTGTAACTATCTAATATCATTATGCTGAATAATCTTCATTCAGGGCGTGATCTGGGCCGCTGAGGAACCTTGGTCCTTAACGCCGGCCCCTTAACAGTCTGTTAAACCTAATAAACCTCATCATGCTTTCCGATGTCAATCAATACGATCAGGTCATTTCCTAAATCAGGATCTTTTTCAAACGCAAAAACAATCCGGCAGTCATACTCTACATGACAGGCCCAAAGCCCCATCAATTTTCCATGCAGTTTATGCGTCTTCAGTTTTGCATCAAAAGGATTATTGCATAGATTATCCAATACGGAAAAAATCTTTTCCTGTAAGGGCTCGTTGTTTCTGGTTGCCTTTTTGAAGCCTCTTTTGAAACCTTGAGTCCAGGCAAGCTTATAATTCATTGGACAAAAGATCCTTTTTCAGATCCTCCAGACTTCCAAAGCTAGCTCGTTTTTGCCGGACCGCTTGGAGGGCTTCGCGTGCGTTGGCTGCTATCTGCTCCCTTCTTTCTTCAATAGTGCGCAGTCTCAATGTTGCCAAAAGGTCTTCCCTTTCATTCAAGGGCAAGGCTTCCACAGCCTCAATGGCCCGTTGAAAGGGGGTACTAGTATGAGTGTTCATACAGACTCCTTTGTATATATGCACCAAGTTAAAAGCTGAAAGTAATTATTTTTGTCCATGGATGCGTATATTGTAACTGGGGCATGGGGGTCTGACCCCAACATTCCCCTGTAACCACTTAATATTACTGACGATACTCCACAACTATCAATGAAGGTATGTGGAAATTTATATAAGTAATTGATGTCACTGTAAAGATAAAGCCATTGAATAAGCAATGGGGTCTGACCCAGAACTATTTCCAGAGATTTAATATTGCTGCTCTTGTTACCAGGCCCCAGCCTGGTTTCATCGCTATTCTATGTTTCTAAACACACTTTGAAGAAGCAGTTACCCCCCAAGAACGAAACATTCCCATGCTGGAGCCTGGGAACAAGGGGTGTAAGTTACTTGTCGGTCTGGTCCAGTACTTCCCGGGCTAGTTCTGAAGTTTATATTTTTTTGAACAGAATGCTGGATAAGGACTTTACAACACTCAGTTAATACAAGTAATTATCATAACTCCTTTTCCGTCACTCTGTAAACATCACCCCTTAACACATAAAAAGGCAGCTTAACAAAATGACAACTGAACAATTAATAGTCTTTTGTGTCCTTGGCGCTTGTCTGTTCTTATTCATTCAGGGAAAAATCCGCTATGACCTCATAGCTCTTTCAGCTCTCTTTGTAGTGGTAATCAGTGGAATAATTTCACCTGATGAGGCATTCACTGGTTTTTCCCACCCTGCTGTGGTAACAGTAGCTGTAGTCCTTATAATAAGCAGGGCCTTAAGCAACGCTGGAATTGTTGACATCATCGCCAAAAGACTCTCTCCTCTGGCTCATAGTCCTGTTCTGCTTCTTGGAGCATTATGTATCGTGGTCACTGTTTTGTCTGCATTCATGAATAATGTAGGTGCATTGGCCCTGCTTATGCCTGTTGCCATCCAGATGGGAAGAAAAAACGATATCTCTCCCTCCCTGCTGCTTATGCCCCTTGCCTTTTGTTCACTCCTGGGAGGCCTGACCACCATGATTGGCACACCTCCCAATATTATCATTGCTTCTTACAGAACCCAGGGAGACCTTCCTCCCTTTTCCATGTTTGACTTTTCACCCGTAGGGGTCGGACTTGCTGCAGCAGGTATAGTATTCATTGTACTGCTAAGCAGATTCATGCTTCCAGACAGGAAGAAACAGGGAAGCGTGGATGAACTTTTCCAGATTGAATCATATCTTACTGAAGTTGTAATTCCAGAAAAATCAAAAGTCATTGGCAAAACCATAAGAGACCTTGAATACCTCCCTGATACTGAAATAGTAGTTATCGGTATTGTCCGTTCAGGTAAGAAAATTGCTGCTCCTTCAAGTTTTGAAATTCTTGCAGAAGGGGACATCCTTATTGTTGAGGCAGACTCAGAAGATCTTGATGTCCTAATTAAAGAAGCAGGACTTGAACTGGTAGGCAGCAAGGAACTTTGCTTAGAATTTATTGATTCAGACGAGAAAAAGGCAAAAAAAAGAAATGATGATTCTGATGAATGCAAGGAGTATATCCGGGCAGATAAAATGCAACTCACTGAAGCAGTAGTTCAACTTGAGTCACCAATAATCAGAAAAAATGTAATAAATCTTAATCTGCGCTGGAAATACGGCATCAATCTTCTCGGCGTTGCCAGACAGGGAACAAGGCTCAAGCAAAGGCTCAAAAGCATCAGATTTAAAGCAGGGGATGTATTGCTGCTCCAGGGAGCACCGGATTCCATAAAAGATGCCGTTAATGAGATGGGATGTTTCCCCTTAGCTGAAAGAGAGCTGAGCCTTGCGCCTTACAAAAACACCTTTCTGGTAATCGCTGTATTTATTTTTGCAATTCTTATGGCTACGCTTAGCTACCTACCGATTCATATAGCCCTTCTTGGAGCAGCACTTTTCATGCTGCTGTGGGGAATAGTTACTTTAAATGAAGCTTATAAGAGTGTTGACTGGCCAATAATTATCCTTCTTGGTGCCATGATTCCTGTTGGCACTGCCATGGAAGCCACTGGTGGAGCTCAATTGGTAGCAGACAAAATTTTAATACTTTCTGGAGGAATGCCTGCCATTTTCACTCTGAGCCTGCTGCTGGCAGCCACCATGATCCTATCAAACCTCATCAATAATGCTGCAGCAGCAGTCCTTATGGCTCCCATTGCCATAAATATATCAGAGATATTGAACACTTCTCTGGATCCCTTTCTAATGGCAGTGGCTGTGGGAGCTTCAATGCCTTTTTTGACACCCATTGGACATCAGTCCAACACCCTTGTCTTTGGACCTGGTGGGTATAAATTCAGCGATTACTGGAAGCTTGGACTGCCCTTGACCATAATTCTAAGCATTGGTGGGGTGCTGCTCATTAGTTTATTCTGGCCTCTTTAATTTGTCCATCTGCGGAGATCTGTTTATCCCGTGAAATCTCTTCTCATTTCACTGGGGCGAGATCAGCGTCCAGAACTCTTATGGCTCCTTTCTTTAAGGCCAGGCGCTTTCTCTCTGATATCAGCAGGTGTTACAAACAAGATTAATGCTGCATTAGTTCCTGGAAAAATTTGCTTAAATGAAAAAATTTACACAGCGTGGGACAGTCCCCCTCCGGGCTGTAAGCCTCCGGGCAGGAAGCTGTGCCAGGCGTAAAGCTCTCATCTTTGACGGAACTTTTCTGGTAATTGAGAATCAATCATATGTAAAAATCTTAAAATTGTGAAAATTATAACCCTCTGATTTTGTTGACAATTTGGTTTTAGTTACTTAGAAACTCCTCACCTGGGCGGACCAGGACCGAACGTGTGAGTAACTAAAAAATCAGCCTTAGCACGTTTGAGATTGCCGCGCTCGAAGACTAGCTCGCAATGACACCTGAGGTGTCAGGGTTGTGGTTGCTGAAAACCTGTCACCCACGAGGGAGCCTAAGCGACAGAAGCAATCTGTATGGTAAAACCATAATACTCTGAATTTATTGGATATTCGATTTCAGTTACTTGTAAAATAACGAGGCAGATACACCTAATCCTTCTCTAATCTTCCATAAATGTCTTCAAACCTGACTATATCATCTTCTCCGAGATAAGCACCTGACTGAACTTCGATGAGTTCCAGTGGAATTTTACCGGGATTTTCTAAGGAATGGGTCCTGCCCAGTGGAATATAAGTGGACTGATTTTCAGTAACCAGAAAGGACTCTTCTCCATTAGTGACCATGGCCGTCCCAGAAACTACCACCCAGTGCTCTGCCCGGTGATGATGCTTTTGCAGGGAAAGTTTGGCCCCTGGTTTAACCGTGATTCGTTTGACCTGGTACCTGCCCCCGGCATCTATGCTGTCATAGGACCCCCAGGGTCTGAAAACCTCCCTGTGGGTGATGTGCTCGCTGCGGCCGCTGCTTTTAATATGGTTCACCAGAGCCTTGATCTCTTGTGCTCTGTTCTTATGGGCCACCAGAACAGCATCCTTGGTTTCCACCACCACCAGATCCTGCACTCCCAGCGTAGCTACCAGTCGGTTATCAGACAAAAGCAGGCTATTACTGGTTTCCAGTGTTATGACGTCGCCTTTACATGAATTGCCCTCAGCATCGCGAGGTAAAAGATCCCACAAAGATGACCAGGATCCAACGTCCGACCAGCCGGCCTCCATAGGCACTATGGCAGCGTCCTGTGTTTTCTCCATAACAGCATAATCAATGGAATCACTGGGACAGGCACTGAAGGCATCTTTATCCACCCTTACAAAATGCATATCCTGACGGGCATTTTGTAAGGCCGCGCTGCAACTTGCCAGGATATCCGGCTCAAACTTCTTAAGTTCTTCCAGGTAACGACCGGCCCTGAACATAAACATGCCGCTATTCCAGTAGTAATCCCCTGCCTTTAGATATGCAGCTGCAGTATCTGAATCAGGTTTTTCCACAAAGCGCTCTACTCTATAAGCCTGCCCCTGGATTTCCTGTCCGCGCTGGATATATCCATAACCAGTCTCAGGAGATCCAGGAACAATACCAAAAGTCACAAGCCAGTCTTTACCAGCCTGGTCTGCCGCTTTAGACACGCTTTCATGAAAAGCCTGCTGATCCTGAATATGGTGATCTGCCGCCATGATCAACAAAATAGGATCATTTCCATTGCTTGTGGCGTGCAGGGCTGCCAGGGCAATAGCTGGAGCAGTGTTACGCCCCTCTGGTTCCAGCAGAATGGTTATGTCCTCATGCCCCATTTGACGCATTTGTTCAGCAGTCAAAAAACGATGATCTTCGTTGCAGACCAGCAAAGGGCTTGAACATTGCAATCCTTGAAGGCGCATTACAGATTGCTGCAGCATGCTCAGCTCCCCACCGAAAGCCAGAAACTGTTTGGGATAAAGCTTACGTGATAATGGCCACAATCGAGTGCCGGACCCCCCGGCCAGTATAACTGGTAAAAACATGGTGTGCTCCCCTGTGAATTTAGTAAGTTACTGACTCAACCCTGTAGAAAAAAAAAATTTAAAGCCTGACAAGAGCAACAATACCCAAGATCCTTATTCTTCAGCCTTCAGCCTTCAACCTTCAACCTTAAGCCTTCAACCTTCAGCCTTCAACCTTCAGCCTTCAACCTTCAGCCTTCAGCCTGAAAGTGATGGTTATCTCCCCAACTTAACGATCCTTTTTTAAATTGGTTTGTGGGCACAGCCCGCATTAGTCTCAATTATGTTACATCTTTTTTATGTCGGCCTGTCTTAATATCCATCAGAATAAATAAAAAAACCAGACCTGCTCCGGTTACAAAGCATAAGAAATATGGCCAGCCCTGGGCCAGGCTTTCAGGCAGAATATAACCCGCAGTGATGAGCTTATCTTCATTTATTTGCACTTCTTTCTGAAAAGGCCACAGGGCAGATAAAGAACCAAACATAAGGCCTGCCAGAAAACACATGGTGGTGGAATAAAAGTTTGTCAGCAAAAAACGGATAACTTTGGCCAGGCTGATCAATCCAAACACGCAGCCCAAGGCTACCAGAGAAATAACTTTCAGGTCCATGCTTGCAACAGCAGTTAGAATCTCAAAATAAACCCCCATGACCACCAGCATGAATGAACCGCTGAAGCCCGGCAACAGCATGGTGGCCATGGCCACGGCCCCTCCCAGAAAAAAACGAAGCGCCCCAATATTGCTGAAGCCCTGCAAATCGCTCCATAAGGGAGAAAGCTGCGCCAGCAGTATCAATGCGCATGCCAGACAAAAAACAAGGACTTCCTTGAACCTGATGTTGCCTGCTCTCTTCAGGGGGTAGTAAATTGAAACCAGTACCAGGCCGAAAAAAAATGAATAAACAAAACCACGGTAGTTTGAAATTGCAAAGTTTATCAATGAAGCCGTGCTGAAAATCGCCACCAGCGCTCCTGCTCCTATGGGGATAAGAAAATGCAGTTGCCAGGTCTGAACGGCATATTCAAAGGCCCGGCCAAAATGTCCCCTGCCCGCCAGGCGCACAAAACCTGCAAGCGTACGGTGATCTATATTGCCGGCAATACCAATCAGCCGGGCATATATCCCCATGATGAGGGCAATTGTTCCACCACTTAGCCCCGGTACAATGCTGGCAGCACCAATTCCAAAGCCCTTTAAAAAAAGTTTCCACATGTAATATTGAGAGTTCCTGTTTAATTTTAAGATTTAAAATGCATCTCCCGGGCGGCCCGGGGTAGATTGTAGTGTCAACTATCCCATTAATTGTGCTTTGTAAACCTGTTTGCATTCTATTGGAACAACTACCTTACTCATGAGTACAGGTAAGCTCTTAAAGATAAGCATTTTGATTTACTTTTTTATAGACTTCAAATAATATTACCTTACAAGTAACTGGAATCGTTTTGCTAATAAAATCAGACGGTTATATTTTTCACATTTTCACGATTTTTGCTTATGATTGATGCACATTTGCCAGAAAAGTTCCTTCAAAGATGGGAGCTTTGCGCCTGGCACAGGGACTGTCCCTCGCTGTGTAAATTTTTTCATTGAAGCAAATTTCTTCCAGGAACCAATGGAGTATCAATCTGTTTTATAGTACCTTGCGGGGACTGTCCCAATTTTCAGAAAAGTGACAGACTCATTAAGTTACTCACACGTTCGGTCCCGGGCCGCCCGGGTGAGGAGCTTCTAAGCAACTAAAACCAAATAAGCAATAAATTCAAAGCATTATGATTTTGCCATACAGATTACTTCGGTCGCTTAGGCTCCCTCGTGGGTGACAGGTTTTCAGCAACTACATCCCTGACAGCTCAGCTGTCATTGCGAGCGAGTCTTCGAGCGCGGCAATCCTTGTTGCGAGCGAAGCGAAGCAATCTCGTGTTAAGGCTGATTTTTTAGTTACTCACACGTTCGGTCCCGGGCCGCCCGGGTGAGGAGCTTACAAAAGGGAATAGCTCAGATGATTTACTGTATAGGCACTTGAATGCCTTGGAACCCTTTTTAGCCCTGTTTGCCTCATCCCCTGGCCATTGTTGCTCATATCAGTATTATAAAAACATTTTCTTTTTCAAAAAGGGCATATGAACAATCTGCAGAGTATCATCAGTGACAATATCCTGGAGGCTATGCCTTCGGGGGTGATGATTATCGAAAAAAAAGGACAAGTGGAGATTGCCAACTCAGCCCTGTGCAGAATATTAGGAATTTCCAGAGAGGTGCTCCTTGAAAAAGGCAGCGAGATACTTTTCCTGGACAACCCTGAAAACAATGATTTCAACGACGTCCTCTTAAAAGTCATCCAGCAGGAGCAGGTCAATTATCGCAGCCAGGTCTGGTATTCCAGGCCTGACGGAAAACAGAGATACGTAGATATCATTTCTTCATTTTTCAGAAACGACCAGGATGAATGGAGGCTGGTAATCCTTATCCAGGACCTGACCAGCTTAAAAAATATGCATGATCGTGAAAAGGATGCCCTGCAGGAAAAAAATAATCTTGAAAAACTGCTGGCTGAAAGCCTCAACAAACTGACCTTATCCATTGCGCACCAGATCCGTAATCCCATAATGGCCATCGGAGGCTTTGCCAATCTGGTTTTGAAGCAACCAGGATCATCTGAAAAAACCCGGGACTATGTCGGGTATATCCTGGAATCGGCCGGAAGGCTGGAGTCCATGGCTCATTATGTCATGGAATACGCCTCTGTAAGTTTGCCAGAACCTCAGCATTGGTCTGTAGAATCCCTGGTTAAACCTCTCTGTAGCGAGATGAGTCTCAGAGCTGAAAAGGAACACGCAGAGTTATTGTTAAATGTACCTGAGAAAACGAACCTGATGGTCTGGGCAGACATGCAGCAGATTAAAAAGGTCTTGGAAGCTGTTCTGGAAAATGCCATAGAAGCAGGAGACTCTGAAGGCATAATCAGGAATCGAATAATCATCTCAGCCCATCACAAAGACAGCCAGGTGGTACTCTGTATCTCTGACCAGGGCCGGGGCATTACCTCGGAAAGTATGCCCTACATATTTGACCCATTTTTCACCACCAAGGCTGTGGGAGCAGGCATGGGACTCAGTATAGCCAAACGCATTCTGATAGTGAATAAGGGTGTGATTGATATCTCCAGCCCGGAAGACAAGGGTACTCTGGTAACCATTTCCCTGCCCTGCTGTCCAGAACAAACCAGTGATGAGTGTTGCCGGCTGGATTCTTGATATTTACCCCTGAAAACCTGATACACAGCATTCTAACTCTCAATAAGCCTATCATTGAAGCATTTGCAGGATAAAAAAGATGA
Organism: Desulfonatronovibrio magnus; assembly: GCF_000934755.1. Taxonomy (NCBI): domain Bacteria; kingdom Pseudomonadati; phylum Thermodesulfobacteriota; class Desulfovibrionia; order Desulfovibrionales; family Desulfonatronovibrionaceae; genus Desulfonatronovibrio; species Desulfonatronovibrio magnus. Next base: position 31,896 of record NZ_KN882176.1, on the reverse strand, counting down.
CACAATCAATAAAACTAACGGATTACTCAACCATGGGATCGGGCCAATTGAACGAGCTGATTAACAGACTCGGTCAAAGCTATGTTGGGAACCGCCTGATGCTCCAGGCACACCATTCTTCCAAAGTTTACGGTGGCCGGGGCAGTCTGCGCTTCCACCCTGAAAACAGCGAGACCCTTCCCCTGCTCATCAAATACGGTCTTTTTCTTACTGGCATGACAAAGCGCTGCAGCAACAATTGTCTGAACTATCGCATCCGTGAGCATGTCTTTAATTTCAAAAATCTGCCCGGGGCTTTTCACGGTTTGCGCATCTTGCAGCTGTCAGACATTCACGCAGATGCCATACCGGATGGATGCCACAAATTAAAAGATGCCCTTGAAAAATTTCGCGGCCGATACGATCTGTGCGTGCTTACCGGTGACTACCGTTTTCAGACCAACCGGGAGTACCAGACCTGCTTGGAAAAAATGCAGTTTCTCACTGAGTCTATCTCATGCCCTTACGGGATCTATGGGATCCTTGGAAATCATGATTTCCTGGAGATGGTTCACGGACTTGAAAGTATGGGAGTACGCATGCTTCTCAATGAATCTGTCGCTTTAGAAAACCAGGGGCAGAGAATCTGGATTGCCGGAGTGGACGATCCTCACTTTTATCACGTTCACGATATCCCCCGGGCTATGCAGCAGATTCCGCAAAAGTCCTTCAGCATTCTGCTCTGCCATTCCCCGGAAGCATGCAGACAGGCTTCTTTTGCCGGGGTGGACGTATATCTCTGCGGACACACCCATGGTGGTCAAATGTGTCTGCCAGGGGGTATTCCTGTTATCACCAACTCGTCAGTGTCCAGAAAGTATTCTGCAGGAGCCTGGGCCTTGGACAGGATGCAGGGCTATACTTCAAGGGGATGCGGCGCATCCGGCCTGCCTGCCCGGTTGAACTGCCCCCCTGAAATTAATCTGCATATTCTTGAAGGTTGAAAATCATATTTATCAATTGGTAATACTACAGCGACATTCTATTTAAGCTATAAGAGACTTGGTATTTTGCTGCCGGATAGTCCGCCTGTAAGAACAAAACTCGCCTGCTGTCATGGTTTTGGATTATGAAATGCAAAATCTACAAAAACCCGATAAACAATCATGCACCCAGCAGCTTTTCCAGCCGGGCCAGCTTGAGGGTCTTTCCGGCAGCGCCGCTGAATCCGTCAAATTTCATAACAATGTCATGTGTCTGAGCCTTTTTCTTAAGCCCCACCAGATAACCCAGGGCTGCGCTGTCAATATATTCCAGCTCTCGGGCATCAAAGGTGATCTCGTTTAATCCGCCATGGCCGGACATTCTGTCCCATATGCCCTCCACCTTCTGCCGGAAATTTTCCAGATTGGTCACAGTAAGTTCCAGTGGCATGCGGATCTTCAAAAAGCCCTGCCCCATGTCCACCAGTGATCCTTCCCGGACAATCTGCTGCAGCATCCCAAGCTGGGACTGCAGTTCCTCCAGATTATCCACTATCCTTAGATAGTCAGTCAGTCCGCAGGCCTGCAGATAGCGCTGAATGCTTTGTCTGGTATTCCATAAAAATACCCTGCGCTTATATTTGCGGCAGGTTTTGTCTAAGACTACCAGTCCCCCGAGTTCCAGGCTGCTCAAAGCCTTGATCTCTGAGAGATCCAGCACTGGACTGTGAGTCTGAATTACAGGAAGCAGCTGTTCAAGAAAGGCCTCTACGGCAAAGATGGATGTCATGGGCTTCAGAGGTATGGAGACTGCCTGGAGACTCTCCAGGATGGAAGCCTGTGGCAGAGGCAGCTGTTCTCTTTCTGGCCCGCTGCCCCGGGACAGCCTGCTCAGCCTGATGCTCTCTGTAGTCAGAAACGCCAGGTTGGAGGCGTAGCGCCCCAAAAGACGCCGGGGATTTGTAAGCATGCGCCAGAACCACTCCATGCCGATTTTTTGTACCAGCCGCGGCGCCCTGCGCTGAACACCTGCCAGAAAATCCAGAGTGCCTCCTATTCCTATGGCAAGAGGAATTTTCCATTTCCGGAAATGCATATTAATCCACTTTTCCTGCTTGGGTGCTCCAAAGGCCACAAGCAGCAGGTCCGGTTGAGTATCCTGAATGCGTTTGAGGATATCTTCATGATCCATCTCCAGGATATCTGCCTTTGGCGGTGAATATGTTCCAGCAACCTGCAAGCCTGGATACCTTTCTGATAAGACCTGCATGGCCTTCTGAGACACTCCGGGAGCAGCTCCCAGAGCAAATATGCTTCGGTTTTCATCTGTGCATGCCATGGCCAGCATGGGAGTCAGGTCACTGCCTGTGACCCTCTGTCTGAGCTTTGGGCCGAACACTCGGGAAATCCATACCAGAGGAGCGCCGTCTGCCACCACAAGGTCCGCTTCCAGCATGATACGCTGCAGCTCAGGATCTCGGCGCGACTGCATAACAAAGTCCAGATTGGCTGTAACAATATAACCGGGCCTGCCTGAACGGATTCTGTCCATGGCCCATGCGACAGTCTCTTCAAAAGTCATATCATGAAAGGGGATCCCCATGACTACCAGTGGAATCCTGTTCTGCTGAACTATATTTTTTTGTGAAGGCATCAGTTCATCTCCCATGGATTATCAATCTTAATATGCAAACCGGTTTCCAGTTCCTGGCGCTCAAGCATTTCCTGCATTCTTTTTTCTGCCACTCGCAAAACAGGTTTTGGAGGTTCCAGAGTCTTGCGCAATCTGACGGCAAAGCTCTGCACCTTATGTGTATCCGGCTGGACCGCAAAAACAAAACTGCCCAGAAGAGTTCCCAGCATAAGACCGTATTTTCTGATCCATAACCGGGGAAATGGCCGCCGAACATTGAGCTCAAAATCCAGGCGAACAGGGCTGCCTCCCGGCTCTACCACAAAGTTGGGCAGACGGTGATCTGTATCTAAAAGTCCCAGGCGGACCATGACAGCAGTGACCCTGATAATCTCATCACAAAAGTCTTGCTCTTTTTGCTGATCGCCCTGCTGGATAAGTTCTTTCAGGTACTCTAAGACATCGCCGCATTCTCCCAGATCCCGGGTAATAAGAGCCTGGGTGTGGGCTGCTGGTCCCGAAAGCCTGGGTATATAAGCCAGAGGTTCGGGTACGGGCACTCCGGATTCAGACAGACGCTTCAGGGCTGTCCACTCCCGGCGGGCAGCGCTGCTGCAGCTTAAGTATCTGACAAGCCCGCGCAAGCCTGGCCTGTTCCAGAGCTTAACCACCACACTGCCGTCATGGGCCGTACTTACCCGGGCTATACGCACATCACTGCCCCGCTCACGCAAGATATTCATATCAGCAGCCTGACCCAGGCTGACCTGCCTGGCCAGTTCCTGCCATTGCTGTATGCTGTTTTTCATGATCTTGATTTCTCCTGTTTATCTTTAGACTTGACAGCTTTCCAGGCAAACCAGGCTCCTGCCAGGACCAGGGGACTGGCGGCCATACCAACAGTCAGAGCATGCATTAGAGGAGACTGCTGGATGTCTATGCTTCGCAGCAGTATTATCAGAGGCAGGGAATAAACAAACAGACCAACAGTAAAGCCTGTGCTCTGAAGAACCATTGCGCGTCTTCCAAAAGGCAAAGTGCTCAAGAGATAAATATGGGCCGCAATATTTGACAGAGCCATGCCCAAAATGAATCCCTGCAGCCCCATAAGCATATATCCGGGCAGAGCCAGAGCCATGCAGCAGGTGGTAATCAGGTTGGCAGTAAAAAGTACCCTGGGCTTGCCGAGAGACAGAGGAATGCGGTCCATGCTGGAAACCAGGACATGAGTCCAGGTATACAGGGCCAGCCACTGAGAAATCCTGCCTGCTTCATGGTATCTCTGATCATAGAGAGTCTCAAAAAATAAAGGAGCACCCATGGCAAAACCAGCGCAAACCGCTCCGCTGACCCATAATACTGGTCTGCGGGCTTTGAGACAGGCATTAACGAGACGATCCGGTTCATCCTGCAGCCTGGACAGCAGTGGGAAAATCACCAGAGTACTAAGCTTGCTGGAGGTGTGAATGGCAACCCTTGCAAAGGTCATACCTATACTGTACACTCCCAGTTCAGCCATGCTCAAAAGTCTGCCCAGCATCAGCCGGTCCAGATTGGTAGCCAGAAAGGTCACCAGAGTACTCAGAAAAATCCATTTTCCAAACTTAAACAATTCACCGGCGCAGGAGCGGTCCCAGGCAAACCAGTCCCCGGGGCCCGGATTCAGGAAATGACTGAGAACCATGCGCGTAAAGCTGAAAGCCAGTCCGCCCGCCACCAGGGCCCACACGCTGGGATACACTAAAGCCCATCCGATCATAACCCCTATGGAAACCGCCTGGGAAACCATTTCCAAACCGGTAAGACGTCCCAGAGACATAGACCGGTTTAAAAGAAACACTCCTGTAGAGGTAAAACCGGCAATCAGAGCGGTCATACCGGCTACGGGCAGCATCATTGCCAGACTCTCAGCCATGGGATCACTAACTGAAAAAAAGGCGGCTGCAGGCAGGGCCAGGGCACATGAAGCCAGCCAGAGGATCACCCCACGCACAACCTGAATAGTCCAGGCAGTGCGCAGAAAGGAAGTCTCCCTGCCTCGCTTGTTCTGGATTATGCTTGGTCCAAGGCCTACGTCGGAAAACATCTGCAGACCGTGCATAAAAACGTTTACCAGGGCCATAAGTCCGAAAGCTTCAGGAAACAGCAGTCTGGCAAGGATAAGATTGCTGCCCAGGCGCAAAACCTGGGAACCTCCATAACCAAACATGGTCCACATGGAGCCCCGTATTGCAAGGCTGCGACTGGAATTATGACCCCCCGAATGTGTATTGGCTTCTGTGGGCATGATTATATTTGTCCTTAGGAACTTTGAATTCTCAAGTTGATAAGACCTTTTAAAATAGACGTGTCACAGGCCTGGCAGCCAGTTGCATCCTGTTGTCATACACTTCTGCTTTCTGTTGATGCCGGTTTATCCACAAGCCGATGATCCCTCCAGCCAGGATCAGGATCAAAGGATTAAACATGGCATTCAGCAGGCTGTCCACAGTAAAAATACCCATGAGAATAGGCAGGGATGCCAGGGGAGCCACTGGCGGTCCTCTCCAGCTGACCACGGGATACATTCTCAGGAACAGCAGGGGTGGCATAATGAGTACGGTCAACAAGGAAGCCAGGCCAATTACACCATGCTGACCAAAGGCCAGGATCCACAGACCGTCAGGCACTGAAACAGGCCTGCCTTCAGCGTCCCGCACAAAGGACCTGCCCCAACCGCCCCACCCCAGAAAAAAACGCTCCGTGGCCTTGTCCACCAGTATGGTTTCATTATCCAGGCGAAAAGCCAGTGAACCGGTCCTTTCAGGGCTGGCCACACGCGCCGCGCCATCTATAAGGTGCTGACCGTCCCAGGCACCTGTACCTCTGGCCACTACATATATAACCGGCACCAGAAGAATCACCAGCAAAGGCAGGGACCAGCGGGTCCAGTACAGCACATGAAGCACCAGCAGTCCCAGGGCCAGAAGCCCCATGGCGCCCGTGGACTTGTTTAAAATGATGGTAATGAGCAAAACAATCAGTGCCGGCAGCCAGAACCACTTCCAGTCTGGAAATTTACGTTGCAGCCAGCCTGAACGAAAAAGCTGGTACCCGCTCAAAAAAGCAGTTATCATCCACATGGCAGTCATGAGCCCGTGCTCCATGAAGACCACGGGTCTCCACCCACCCATACGCTTGGTCTGGCCAAAATCATGGGGGTGAAACCCATATATTATTCTGTGCAGCCTGGGGCTCATGACAACCTCCCATAAACAGAAGGGGATGTATATCAGGCCACCGAGAAAAATCCCAAAAGCCAGTTCCTTCAAGGCCTGTCTGTCATAAAAATACAGACGGCCGATGAAGTACGGCAGTCCCCAGGTAGTCAACTGATCCAGGGTTGCAGACAACCCGTCATAAACGCCGAGGTTGTTGCTCAGGGCAGTAAAAAAAGGAACGAAACCCCATATAAGAACCGGCAAATCAAGGATATGCAGGCGGAATCGGGATAATACCTGACTGTTGAACAGAAGAGTCCCCAGCAGAATACCCAGGCTCATGGCCATGATCTTGGAATAGTTGGGTACGCCTGGAATGACAAAGGTATGCTGAGGCAGAAACATCCAGCCCAGGAGAAACCCTGCAATAACTGCATGCCTGGCCCTGAGCACTCTGAAAAGCCAGATGACAAACGGCAGCCAGCCGAACATGACTAAGGGAACCAGAGGGGTCATAGTCCTGTTCCAGTTGTCCGAATGTGATACATCATCCCTGCAAAATAAAAATTCGTAACCATTGTTCCTGACCAGTATTTCTTCTCTTGTGAACCACCCAATGAATGGTTACAAGTTGCATGAACAGATACAAACATCATTATAAATTTAAGCAGGGTATTGTGTACCCCCCTCCCAAAAGGACATAACAGACATGAACAAGATCAGCATCGGCATACTGGCTCATAACGAGGAGCAAACCATCCCCGCCGTCCTGAAGGACCTTGCCGCCCAGGATAAAATACCCGGGATGGCAGATCAATTGGAGGTAGTGGTGGTGGTCAACGGCTCCAGTGATCAGACCGCTGAAAATGCCAGGAAGACCGCTGAAAAAATTAAGCCGGTCATGAAATGGGACTTCAGGGTTGTGGAACTGGCCAGGGCCGGTAAAGACAACGCATGGAACCTTTTTGTTCACGAATACTCCCGGCCTGATGCTGAAATATTGATCCTGGTGGACGCTGACATTCGTCTGCCCCAAATCGATACCCTGTCCCGGCTGGTAAAGAGTCTGGAAAAAAATCCCGGAGCCCTGGCATCAGTTGATGAACCGGTGAAAAGCATAGCTATGGACAAAGGCCATGACCTGCGCGGGCATTTGTCGGTGGCTGCATCCAGGGTATCTGCTGCAGGTCCGCCCAAACTGTGCGGACAACTTTATGCCGCCAGATCAGAGGCTCTGCGAAATATCTTTCTGCCTCTGCCCCTTTTGGTGGAAGACGGCTTCATAAAGGCCATGCTGACCACTGATGGATTCAGTCGGCCGGAACGAAATAACGCCCTGGTGAGGGCCCCAGGAGCCTATCATCTTTACGAAGCTGAATCGAGCATGAAAAAGCTGTTCAGGCATGAAAGACGAATAATTGCTGGCACTTTGTGCAATATCATCCTGTTTGAATATCTACGCAAATGTGTGTCCCAGGGATTACTTCCTGCCCAAATCATCAGACAGAACAATGAGCAGGATAAGGACTGGCTGCGCACCCTCATTGCCGGCAATATACAATTAAGCAGCAGGTTCAAGGACATTTACAGCATCGTGCTGCTTCCCCTGCATCAGTGGCGTTCCATGCAGGCCGGGCGTTCCTTCACCGGTTTTGCGGCAGCCCTGATCAGGACACTGTTCAATATCCCCGTCACTTGTGCTGCCTGGTTAGACCTGCGCAGGGACCGTCTAAACTGGTAATCTAAATAACTTGAAAGTTCAAAGTTCCTGGTTCTTCGTTCCTGGTTGAAAGAAATAAAATCAATAAATTTGGATAGATACCTGGCTTAGCTCGAAAGATATGTTCAATTGTTAAAAAAAGCGTAATAGTTTAGCCCTTTTTTAAGGAAAGCAGGGGACAGGCACTCTGGGCCCCACTTGAGGATCAACCGATGATTTAAACGTCTCACTTTTGAGACAAGTGGGTCCCAGAAGAGCCAGTCCCCGTGCCACATGCTAATGGCTAAACTATTACAAAAAAGCTAACAAAAACAAAGAATTATAATAAAACTTCTGATTGTCCAGGTAATAACACTAGAGTTAAAGGTTACCTGTTAAGTCGTAAACTCCTGCGAACCATACGATGCATGGAACGGTGTACTCTTGAGACAAACTGCATCTGCTTTTGCAGTACATTACGAACGTTTTCCACTCTTCTCGGTCTGGAAAAGTTAAGTATTGCACTGACAGCCGGCACCCGGGCATCTACCAGCATTTCAATACTGCGGCGCAGATCCCGGTACTGACTCACATCCTCACGTCCCACCAGAAGCACAGCATCTGAGTGCACTGCTGCAAAATAAGCAAACTCATCGTCAATTATGGTAGACAAATCTAAAATAACCAGGTCATATTCCCGGCGCACATTATCAAGAAGGTTCAGCATGGCCGAGCGGTTGGGTATACCCGGCCCGGGATCCCCGGCCGTCATAACATGCACTGCTCTTCTGGGTTCTACCTGCACAACTTCCTGCCATCCGGACAGTTGACTGGACTGCAGTATTTCCCACAGCCCGGGGCCTTTACTAAGTCCTGACTCCACTCTGGCCGCACCAGGTCTCAGAAGGTTACACTCCAGCACAAGAATTTTATCACTGCCGGCCCGGAGGATATGAGCAAGGTTAAGGGCCAGGGAGGTCACTCCGCATTCAGGGTTGAGTCCGGCAATGGCAAACACTCTGGCATCGTTCTTTTCCTTCTCCAGTTCCATCCGGACAGCCAGGGAACGTATAGCCAGAACTGAAGAGTGTTCCGGCAACTCTAATGAAGCATCAAAAAAACTTCCCGGCGGAAGATCACGGCCGCTCATATAGGGGATGGGTGCTGGACCGGACCCTCCCAGGGCCTGTTCCACCTCTCCTGGATCCCTGAGCCTGTTGTCCATAAAGTCAAAAACAAGCACAAAGCTGAATACACTTCCAAAACCCAGGGCCAGAATCATCATGGAAATAACCTTAATATTAGTTCTCGCCGGCACCCCAGGGGTCACAGCCAGTTTATCTATATCCACAGGTATGGGGGACTTGGCCACCATTTCAGCATCATCCATACGATTGTTTAAGGCTGTCAGCCTTTCGCGCAGCTGCTCGATGCGAAACTGGATGGCAGATGCCTGATAAATGGCCTCTGAAACCTGCGAGGCCTCTCTCGTGGCCTGTTCCAGAAGCTCTTTCAGGCGCCGGGTATTTTTAACAGAGGCATCGTAACTGGTGCGGGCCTGGATCACGTCCAGGTTCAGCTCGTATTTTTGTCTCTCCCTTATATTACGTATGGTTTCCTTATTGACCCTTTGTTTATACTGTTCCAGAAAGGCCTCCATGGCCTCCATACGCTGCTCAACGTAAATCCGATCCGGATTTTCGGGTGTCAGACCATCAATTGATGCTCTCAATGCCTGCAGCTGCTCATAGGTCCACTGCTCAATACGGTTAATGCCGAAATTATCCGCAACCCTTTCGTCTGCAAACGCTTGCAGGTCCAGTACAGGTATTGCTTCCCTGTTGGCAATAGCCTGGTCAAGCAACGACTCTCTCCTGGAAAGCTCTTCTTCAGCCTCAAGGTACATCCTCTGAAGCATATCTTTCTTATAGATATGTGAAGTATAATTATCCTGCAGAAAACTCTTGGAATCCATGCTGTCCACCAGTCTCTGAAGGTCTGTGCGGGCATCTTCCAGACGGGCTGAAATTCTTTCCTTTTCAACTGAAAGATAATTTATCCTTCGTACATATTGCCCCTCCTGCTCATGCTCCATTTTTTCCAGAAAGGCCTTCATAACCTCATTCAACACAGGTGCAAGACCTTGAGGTTCTTCTGCTGAGATAGTCAGGGAAATCAGATAGGTCAGGTGAACTTCACGCACCCGGATTCGACTCATGAGACTGTACACATTAGCCTCCTCCGGGCGGCCGGGATTGAGAAAAACTGGATAGTCTGCCTCATCTAAGCGGGAAATGGCAGTGGCCAGCACATCATACCTGGGGATCCTCTCAATGAGGTTGCGGGTATATTTGCCAATATCACCTGGAATGGGATCACGTTCCCGTCCTGCCAGAGTTGTTTCCTTGGCTGGATCCACAAGAAGCATGGACTGGGTTTCGTATATGGGGCTGACCCTGGGCAGGAGCAAAAGGAAAAGCAGAAAGCAGATTATCCCCCCTGCAAACAAAACCAGGGGTGCCCGTCTGAAAGAAAAGGCAATCAGCTGAAATGGTTTGTTCTTCTTACCATGTTCAGGGTTGTTAGAACTGTCGCGGGCTTGAATGTCGCTGTCCTGCATATACTTAGCTCAAAAGTTTAATGGGGCAAGCATTTTTAGTAACTTACCTCCTCAATCCTGTAGCAAAAAAACCAGATTTTTTTTAATCATGACAAGAGCAATAACTTCCAAATTCCAACTCTTCAGCCTTCAGCCTGAAAAGTTTAGTTATCGCCTCAATTTAACGATTGTTGCGAGCTGTACCTGCAACATGATTTCCTGAAAAAGGCCTAAACTATTTCCTTTTTTCAGCTTAGCAAAATTCAGTAAAACCCGGATGAAACTGGATCAGTTGCCCACAAACCCTTCCTGACCCCATATCTTTCTGCGCAGTTCCTGCATTGCCCCAAGGCGCTCAGCCTGTTCCAGGCCGAAGTCAATTACCTGAAAAGAAGGCAGCAGCTGGGTCATGAAGTAATTAAACCTGGACATACCCCGCTGACTGACGTAAAGAATATCGCCCTCCCGCAGGACATAATTCCTGCGCAAATCCCCTTGCTGCACGAAAGCCGTCAGATCAATCTCCTGCACCAGGCTGCTGTCCCTTTGCCAGCGTACCAGGTAGACCTCCCGGGGATTGGCATCCTTAGTTATGCCTCCCGCATTCATCAAAGCATCCATGACCGTCATTTCAGAACGCAGCATCAGAACACCGGGATTAAGGACTTCGCCCATGACATAAGCCACTGAATCCTCGCTTTGGGGGATGAAAAGCACATCATTATTCTGTAACCTGGCATTCAGGGCCATATTACCTTCCTGCAGCAGCCCCCTGAGATCAATCCACATGACCATCTCATTGCCGCGAATGATCATACACCTGCTTAAGAAAGACTTCTGGGTATCCACCGGCAATCCCCCGGCCAGAGCCAGGGCCTCCAGAACTGTGCCCTGTCCATGGAAATGCACTGCACCGGGATTAGATACGCGGCCCAGAACATAAACCTTGTTATTGTTGTACTTCTCCATGGCCAGAGTGACATCAGGAAATTCATAATATCTTTCCAGAGCTTTCTCCAAGTTAAAGGTAGCCTCGTCCAGAGTCATGTCCTGGATTTTAATCACCCCGATGCGAGGCAGTGCAACCCTGCCATCCGGAGACACAATAACGTTTTCAACGCTTATATCTTCACGGCCCCGGACAATAAAGGAGAACTGATCCCCTGGACCAAGACGGTACTCCGGAGAAACTTGATCTGAAAAAGACTCTACATCATCTTCTGAAGCAAATTCTGAAATTGAAGCATGTCCTTTGGGTGCAAACATATCTGGCGGAATTTCCTGGTCAAGCCGCACATATTCGACTTCTTCAGCAGGGTCCATATCTGCTGCAGTTATGTCAGGACCGTATACTCCAGGCACAGGTCTTTGCCCGGAGCAGGCCGCGCACACAAACAAAACAAGTACAAACAACAATATTCTTGCTGTTGTTCTGTACCAGAAGCTGAATGAATACCACTCCAACCCTTCATTTAATCTTTTTTTGTGGACAAATTGCAGCCTTGAACGACTTGTAAGCGCTTCTGCCATATTCAGCATCTCCCTTTCATGGCCCTGGACCTGTCATCCAGTCTCCTGGTGGCCCTGGCCTTGCCCATAAACAGGGATGACCATTGATAACTGCGCAAAAAACGTCGGAACTCAGGGTCCTGGTAGCGGTCTTCCCGGGCCAGCATGCTGCGCACATAGCCCCACCACATGCCCAGGCCACCCACCAGTACCGGAGGACGGGTCATGCGGTACAAGGCACTGGCGGTCATGTAGGCCAGCCCAGTTCCCATAAAATATTGCCCGAAACCGTGGCGCATCCGTCCCGTCCATACATTCTGCTGGCTGGAACCCATAGGACGCAGATGGATAAACCGGGTTTCCTCAGTATCCCGGCTGCAGGCTATCCAGCCCAGCATGCGGCAACGGTGGCAATCAATGCCGTCCCACATGCCCTGACGCACAAACCCGCCGATTTCCTGGAAGCATTCACGGCGATAGAACTTGGTCATGCCCACGGACATTTCATCACCGATTTTTTCGCTTACCAGGTGTCCGTCACCGTTGCTTTTAAAATACGGCTTGCCGCTGCAGGTCCCAAGACAGGGATCCTGCTGCATCCAGGAAATGAGGGTCTCAAAGTACCCCGCAGGTATATCCAGGTCCAGGTCAAATTTACACAGGTAATCGAACTGGCTTAGATCAATGGTTTCCAGACCTGCATAAAAGGCATCAATGACACCAGGACCCACTGCCCTTTTACCCCGGTCCTTACGCTGCACAATTTTAATCCAGTCCACCCTGTCTGCATACTCCTGCAGAATCTGAGGAGTCTCATCCCTTGAGCCGTCGTCAACAATCACCCAAAGGGCCGGGTGCACTGTCTGCTGCAGAACACTATCCAGGCATTGACGGGCATAGTCGGCTTCGTCCCTGCAGGGGGTTATCAATACATAATTTGAACCAGGCATGGGTTTGTCTCCGTTTTTTTAATTAATTTTAACACCTGTATAGTCAGAATTTTTTGTATCTATTCACATTGCTGTGAGGACAGCCTGCATCCTGATTGGTTTTCTGTTGCTGCAAACTCCCAGCATGAGCCCGTAAGTCAAAACCAGCAATTAATTCACGTAGCCGAGAGTCCGTCTTCATATCCTTGATTTTGACTAACGGGCTCAGGGCTGGTCAAACAAGCAGCAATGGCGAAAACCAATCAGGATGCAGGCTTTACGCAAAAGTGAAAATATGGTGAACAGTTACATTTTTTTAATCATATATTTTTATTCGTAACCTACTTTTGAAACCCTGTCATAAATAACAAGACATTGTTATCAATTATTGGTTACTTCTGCGACAACAGAGCTGTTTTCAATCTCTGGACATTCATTTCCAGGGAAAATTCTTCCAGTATTCGTCTGTGTCCTTCCGCCGCAATGCTTTTCCTGTGCCGGGGATCCTGCAGAAGATGTTCCAGCGTTTCAGCCAGAGCAGCTGAGTCTTCAGGGGGTACAAGACAACCGTTTTTTTCGGAAGATATCAGTTCCCTGATGGTCGGCAAATCTCCGCTCACACAACAGACTCCGGCAGCCATGGCCTCCATAAGCACCACCGGAATACCGTCTTTGTCTCCGGATGCGTCGGTTCGGCACGGCAGAACAAATATATCTGCTTGCGGCAACATCTCCAGTATATCTTTGTTGTCCATGGATCCCTGAAATATGACCATATCCTGAAGCCCCAGACTGCGGGTTAAAGACTCTAAGCTTTCACGCTCAGGACCATCGCCTATGATTCGGCAGATGCAAGACTTTCCGGTTGATTTTAGAACATGTACAGCCTTTACTAACAGGTCAAATCCTTTTTTGGGCACCAGCCTCCCCACTCCCATGATTAATGCCGGATCACCAGAGGGCACATCACTACTTTTTTCAATCCCGGATACATCAACACCACAGCGCACCACCGGGTATTCTTCATCAGGCCTGTCTGCGATGTCTTTATAAAACTCCCGGTGCCAGTAGCTGATGCAGCGCACAAAACCTGCCCGTTCCAGCTTTTGCTTCAGCAAAGAGCGGTCCCGGAAGATATCTGCTGCATGTCCGGTAAAGCTGAAGCTTGTGCCCAGTTGCATGGCTGCATACATGGCAATGGTTGTGGGCACGTGAGCCATATGCGCATGTATATGTTCCGGCCTGTGCTTGCGGCTTCTCCTGGCCAGGGCCAGGCCGCCAAGTCCCTGCCAGAGGATTTTGAGACGTCCCTTGAGCATGGACACGTCATCAGTCTTTATAGCGTCCTGCAATACAGTCTTCAGGGTCGCGGCAGAGACAACTGGATACCTGGCAGCTTCCATTACTGCATCCAGCAGCATGGCCAGTGTTCCCATACCATAGACCTGAATGCTTCGTTCAGCCAGGTCCTTGAGATGCACATCCCTCCAGGAAGAGCCGGGATGATGTACAGAGGCGGTCAGGACATCTATTCCAGCCTTACGCAAACCAAAGACCTCCCGGTATACAAAAGTCTCGGACAGCTTGGGCAGCCAGGGGGCCATCATAATTATTCGCATATCTTTTCTCATGACGCTCAGAATTTGTCTTCAATGTCAGAAGCGGACCGGCTGGAACCCGCAGGCAACTCCGCGGGGTAAATAATCCTGGCTGGAATGCCTACTGCTGTGCACCGGGGGGGAACATCCTGAAGCACCACGCTCATGGCCCCAATCCTGGCCCCCTCTCCAATACGGATACCACCCAGCACCTGAGCATAGGCACCGAATTCTACATGGTCTTCAATTACCGGAACAGGTCCGCCATCGGTACGGTTACCAATGGTCACCCCCTGGCGCAGGGTGCAGCCGGCACCTATTTGAACCCGGTTGTGTACAAATATGTTTCCAAAATGGTAAATCCGCAGCCCCGGACCGATGACTGTATCCTTGGTAAAGCTTACGCTGGTCAGAGTCTCCACTATGCGAAACATTAACCAGTAAACTCTGTCCAGCAGCCAGCGGCTGACTCCAGGACTGCGTGCGTCATTCCATCTCCCAAATCGGTAGACTGCAATGGCCCAGAGAGATTGTTCCCGCAAAAAGGCCCGTTTGGGATAACGGGCCCGGTCCGCTTTCCACGGCGATGACTGCCTTTGGGATCCCTTGTATTCTATAAGGACCGCACTTTTGCCCCTGAAACGATCCAGATAATAACGCAAATGCCCTGCTGCCTGAGCCCATTTGCCCAGCATGGTCAGGATTGCAAAAATAAATCTGTTCCGCTTTTCTAAGTGAGCAGAATAAGTTTTCATGGCAATACGCCCGGCCTGAGCCAGCCATATCCCCATGGACATGAACAGAGCAAGTGCTGTTCCGGTACCTCCCCAGCCCCATGACATAAGCATTACAATAAACAGTGCCCCCAGAAGCCAGCCCAGACTCCAGATGCGAGCGCTGAGCACCATGGAACTGAAAGGAACATCATCCGGACTTTCGGCAACAGGCCTGCAACGACGGTATACATCCAAAGACCCATATCCGCCTCGAATCATTCTTTTCCACCATTGTCTGAAACTGTGAATCTGGGCGTCATGCATGGTCATGTCGCCTTCTACTCTGTAAATCTTCCAGCCTTCTGCCAGCAGACGAAAGCAAAGTTCTGGTTCTTCTCCGGCAATAAGTGCTTCGTTGAATCCACCGACTTGAGAAAAGGCCTGTACTCTGTAAAGAGCATCCCCACCCACGGCCTTTGCAGGACCAGAAGGGGCGTCCCATTCCATGTCTGCCATGGCATTGTAGATGGATCCTTCCGGCTCCATCTCCCTGCGCCTGCCGCTTACAGCTGCAGCATCAGGCTCTCTGAGCATGAAGTCCATGGCCTTTTGCACCCATCCCTGGACTACTGTACAGTCCCCGTCAAAGAAGTGCACCAGGGCCGTGTCTGGCTGCAACTTTAGAACTCTTGCAAATCCAGCGTTGCGCGCACGGGCCATGGAAAAAGGCTTCTGCATGTCGAGTTCCACCACGTCCGCTCCCAGGCTGCGCGCGATTTCAATGCTGGAATCAGTAGAACCCGAGTCCACGTAAACTAATGGACTGCCCTGATCTGTCAGTGACTTCAGACACTGTTCCAGCCTATGCCCCTCATTGCGACCTATAACCACCAGACCTGGAGACGGATGCTGTTCTGATGTTATGCTTTCTGTTGTCAAACATATTCCCCTTATCGTTGCAGCCAATCTGTAAAATGCCAGCCATCTATGAGATCTATACCCAGCAACGACTTGACCACATACAGGATGGTAAGCACTCCCACCCCCATAAAAAGAGCTGCAAGCAGAAAAAAGACCATGGACAAAATGCCCATGCTGGTCCAGCCTGCATAAGTGCTGAAACTTCTGATGAGTGTGGGCTGCTCATCCGCCCGATCCTGCTCCGCCTGCACCAGACAACCCTTTTCAGAGCCTCGGCAAAGAGTATGAGCCTTGATGACCTTGCCCACAGCTTCACGCATACATGATGGACCCGCCCTGTGTCCGGCAGCCTTAATGGCTTCATCCACTGCTGCAAGCAGACGGTCCTGATCAGTAGGGTCGGGTACGTATCTAAACACGTTGGCCTTGTTGACGGCTGCCACAGCAAGAGCTTCAGTGGAACGTTCCGGGACAAAAATACGCATTGCCGAGGCATTGCGGCGCTTGAGCTGTGCAAGCCATTCCAGTCCAGCCATATCTGAAAGAACAGTAGAGCACAGCACCGCACCCACACCCTCCGCGGCCAGGATGCGCTCTCCTTCCCCGGCCGAATCCACCACAGTCACATGATACTTTTCCGGCAGTGCCGATGACAGCAGAGATTGCGTCGAAGCATCCCTGGCAGCGATCAGGATGTGCGGCTTTTCTAATGATTGTGAATTACGTTCCAAAGTCATAGTGGCAGCTATTTGTTAACTGATTTCTGTAACATGGGTAATTGTTGACAACATAGGGACTGGATTGCAGGTGTCATGGACATCAAGTTCCCCTGTGCATCAATTTCGCCTGTATTTGATTTTTGCCGGAACTCCTACAGCCAGACAGTCGTCTGGAACATCGGTAATAACCACTGCATTAGCCCCGATAAAAACATTGTTGCCTATGGTTATATTTCCCAGAATTTTAGCTCCGGCACCTATATCAACATTGTTGCCTATACTGGGGGCTTTCTTTTCTTCCACATTTTTGATGCCAACAGTAACACCGTTGCGCACGACACAATTGTCTCCAAAAGAAGCATAGCCGCTGATAATGATATTGCCAAAATGATCAATCCTGAAATTGCGCCCAACAGGAGCTTCGCAGGGCATCTGTATGCCGCAGAAAATCTGCACCATCTTGAAAAGTACCTTGTAAAGAAGGGAAAAAGGCAGCCGGATTATTCTGAAACGTATCCCATAGCGCCAGCGCCCCAGACGATATACCAGCATGGCCCAGAATCCCTGGGCGGTCCAGTCGCCTTTATAGGTCTTGAGATCTTGACGTACATTGCTTAAAAACATTGTCAGTCCTTTTCAGGTCATACTACCATGGAATCGGAGGAGAATGCCGGCCGTAACTGGTATCCTGCAGGGCCTGCCGGATGAGCTGGATGACTGTGCCGGACTCCACAAGCTTTTCTCTGCCATCTTTGCCTCGCAGCATATTCACACCCATGCGCAGGGCATGCCAGCCCATCTCAAGACCTGCGTGAGACAAAACCGAAAACATTCCCCCATATTTGTACAGATAAAGGTATTCACTACGTATCCTGAAATTCATGACCTGGGCCGAAGCCCTGTTGTAAGCCTTGTCTTTGCGGGTTTTACTGCTGGCCCCTCCGATATGCTCAACCTCTGCCTCTGGAATGAAGTACACTTTCCATCCGGCCTTCCTGGCCCGCATACACAAATCAGTCTCCTCGTAGTAAATATAAAAACGCTCGTCGAAAAAACCAATATCATCCAGCATGCTTTTGCGCAGAAACATAAAAGTTCCGGGCACCCAGTCCACCTCCTTGACCCTGTCGTGGGCAAATCCCCCAAAGTCGTGCCTGTTGAAAAAGGAAGATCCTGCAAAGCGACTGCTTAGCCCGCTAAGCGTACAAAAATTGGAGAACCATGTGGGGAATCGTCTGGCAGAGGGATTCAGACTGCCGTCAGGATCAACAATGCGCCCCCCGCATACTCCACACCCCGGGTTTTGTCTCATGAATTCAGCTGCTCTGGAAATAGCTCCGGGTTTTACAAAAGCATCCGGATTCAACAATAAAATATATTCCCCCCGGGCCAGGGCAAAAGCCTGATTGTTGGCTGCAGCAAAACCAGTATTTTGCTGGTTGGCAGTCAGGTTGACCCCGGGAAATTCTTCCCTGACCATCTGTGCAGATCCGTCCCTGGAATCGTTGTCCACGACCAGCACTTGAATTTCCACTCCGGCCGTATTCTCAAAAAGAGCCTCAAGACACCGGCGCAAAATATCACGGGTATTATAGCTGACAATGACTACAGAGATCATAATATAAATCCTCTTTATTTTTCCCTGCCTTTGAAAAACTTCACCCAGCGTCTGATAATAAAACGTCCCAGAATACGCATGTCTTCCCACAGGGAGCGGTGGTGGCGGTAATACAGATCTTCCACTCGCTCTAAGTCAGCATCATTATCAGGATCCCTGAGATCAGCATAGGTAATGGCCGCAGGAAAAATTCCCCGGTCTGCCGGTTTCATTTCCGGCGATATACCATGCTCCAAAGACTTGGGCCGATGGCCGCAAAGCCACAAACGTCCGTAAAAGACAAGCAGAAAATGAGGGTAGAGGTCCAGGCCAAGGGCCATAAATATCCTTTCTGAAATCCCTCCGGAAGATTTTGACGGGATATAGCGGGGCAGTTTAAGCGTTTTACCTTTTCTGCCCTGTACCTTTTGATGGGTAAAACGGCTGCCCTGGGCCAGCTTCCATCCAAACAGCAGGGCAAAGGGCAGCAATTGAGTCATAACGATAACTCCGGCTGCCATGCGGCTGAAAAGGGAGTGCAGCATATCCCTGAACCGGGGCAGGGACTGCACATTGCTGACCATCCAGGGATCCGGTATGTTCACTACGGCCCCGCTGTAAGGATCTATGACTGTATTGCCTGCAATTATTTTGGAGCGTATCTCCATGCCGCGGCCTATAAAAGTACCGTTTAGTATAACCGAATCGGAAATTTCACTATTGCGGTCAATCATAACATGACTTCCCACCACTGCATTGGGTCCTATGACGGTCATGGGGCTTATACGGCAGTCATTGCCGACAATTAGAGGCGGAGACAAGGTGGCTGTTGGGGGAGTGATTACATTATAGCCTATACTTACGTTGTCTTGAAAGAAATATCCTGCCCGAAGATACTTTTCAACTTCGCCCTGCACTAAGCTCATATTGATATTGTAGAAGTCTTTCAGACTTTCCAGAGGTACAATTTCCCGGCCCAGGGACTCAAATTCATCCCAGTTTACAAGCTTGCCGTTTTTGGCCTGATTGTACCAGTCCTGCAGCAGGTGGGGATCATGGCTTAAAATACATGCAGCCGCGTCTTCTTTTACATGAATATAGGTTTTCCCGGGCAGGGGACTCAGAGGTTCTTTACCGGTTTTGCGCGGAAATGCCGGACCAGTTACATGAAGCAGTCCTTCTGTCAGAGACTCCATGGAAAAACGTTTAAGAAATGATACCGGATCATTCTGGTTGCGGTAAAAACTGTATGTGATCTGCAGCCCCCAGGGTTCTCCAGAGCCCACATACTTTTCGATTAATTCTGCACCATCATCCAGAACCAGCCGGATATCCCGGATATTCAAATCCGAGCACCACTCAAGCCAGTACTCCAGCAGGGGGCGATTTCCCAATGGCAGCAAAGCCCAGGGAACCTGGCTTACCGGCGAAGCCCAGGGTGCAGGTACCCCGGTATGGATCACGGCTTTCACTCAACCACCCGAAGAGCTTCTTCCGTGGTCTCAAAGATATCGAACAGCTTGTAAGCACGGGTAATCTCAAAAACCACCCGCACTTCCTTGTTCAGCCCCACCAGTTTTATTTCCTGTCCATACTCGGAACTCTTTTTAAGAAGAGCAATCAGGGTTCCAAGTCCCGAGCTGTCCATGAAAGTTAATTCTGAAAGATCCAAAATCAAAATCTTCAAACCCTGATTTTCCTCCATGACCCTTTTGAAATCTTCCCTGAAGGGATCAACGTTGGAAGCTGTCAGGGTGCTTGACGGAACACTTGCAATGACTACGCCTTCAATGGGATTGGATGTCTGCATCAGTATCCTCCTGCTTAAATTATATATAACTACTATGCCTGCCTGGTTTTCATGATTGGAAAAATAGGACTTTACGGATGAGCATCCGTCTCATGTTTAATATCCATAATGGCTGCCTGGCCAAAAATAAAAAGCTGCCCAGAGTTAATCATGCTGCAGACCGGGGGCCAATGCTTTTTATTAAATGGGATTGCGGACAAGTTACAAGTAAGTGGCTTGCAATTATCAATACGCCCCCTTGCCCGAAAGAACAGCCGGAATGGTTTTGATGATAATCCACAGGTCCATGGCGATGCTCTGGCTGTGAATGTACTGCAGGTCAAGGCGCACCTGATCTTTGAAAGGAATTTCTGAACGTCCCTGGATCTGCCAGAAACAGGTCAGACCGGGCTTTACATGCAGTCTTTTACGTTCTTCAAGGCTGTACTGAGCAACCTCGTCAGGCAGTGGTGGTCTTGGTCCAACCAGTGCCAGGTCCCCCTTGAGAACGTTGAAAAGTTGAGGCAATTCATCGATGCTCAGACGCCGGATAATTCGCCCTACTTTTGTCACACGGGGATCATGTTTAACCTTGAAAATCACTCCATCACGGGATTCATTACTGTCCATGAGATCCTGCTTCCTTTTTTCAGCATCTTTGTACATGGAGCGAAACTTGTAAAATGAAAAAATTCGACCATTCAATCCTACTCTTTTCTGGGAAAACAAAAAAGGTCTCCCGTCTTCAATGACAATGGCCAGGGCGACGATTATGAGAAATGGAGAAAGAATGATCAGTCCTAAGAGCACGCCTATCACGTCCATGATACGCTTGACAAAAAAAAGACCACCCAGGCTCAGTTCCCACATGAGAACCTTCATGCGGTGCCTGGACTTAAGAAGGTGCATGTCTGCCCTGGAAACAGGCAATTGCAATTCCTTGAAAAGGGCTTTGCGAGCCCTGAATATCTCTTCGTTCATTTGTTACCCCTGATAATGGACCCAAAAAATATGTAGCATAGAGGCTGTCTCCGAAATTTTTTTATGATTTTACAATAGAGGCTGCATCATCATTGATGACCGTAAATAGTGAATGATTGACCCCGGAGCGACGAAAAATCAAAACATCCCGGCAAAGTTGGCTGAGAATTTCAAGCCCCCTGCCGCGTTCTGAATACAGGGGGTTTTTGTGCATTAAGGATTTGGTTGAAAGATAGTCCCATTCCTTGCCTTTATCAAGAAAAACTATCCGGCACAGGCCTTCCTTCAGACGCACACTCAGGTAAAAATCCTGTCCTTGAGACAATCCTGAATGATCAATTATGTTCACAGCAAATTCGTGGACAACCATTCGAACAGACCAGGCAAAACTATCCGCCCATCCCTGCTCCAAAAAAAGGTCATGAATATCCCTGGCGATCTTTTCCGCATATACCAGGCTCAACTCCACTCGTCCGGACCACAATATATCTTTCATGTCCACATGATTTATAGTCAAAACGCTGCAGTCATCATTGTTGAGCTCGCATCCATGGTCCTGCACCTTTTCCATAATCCGTCTGGCGGGATTAAGAGCTCTTGATTCCAGAGTTGTGCTGATGACCTTGGACAGATCGATTGCTGGGCAACTTTCATTGGGTGATGTCTTGTGAGACTCCACAAGACCGTCTGTATAAAGTACGATATTCATTCCCGCATGAACTGGAAGAATGATTTCATCAGAACTGTCAGCTATTTCTGATGGTCCTATGGCCAGGCCGACAGGATACACTCCCTTGTTCAAGTCAATATCCGGGTTTTGAGGATAAACAAAAGCCTGGGGGTGACCGCAGCTTATGCAGCGCCAGGCAGATATGTCCGGCTCAAAAAAGCCCATGAACAGGGTTGCATAAAACTCCGGATCCTGAACATATTGCAGAAAACGCTGGTGTATGACATTGCACACAGCTGCTGGTCCCTTATCATGCATGGCCTGGGCTGTTTCACCGGCCAGAACCCGCAACAGCATGGACAGCATGGCCGGGGCCACGCCATGACCGGCCACGTCCCCTATGATAACACAGACTTTGCCTCCGGACAGGCTGAACACATCAAAAAGGTCCCCACCAACCGAAATATGGGGCTCATAGGCACTGAAAATCTCCATCTGTGAGTCGATGTAAGGGGCAACTGATAAAACCTTGCGCTGCAAAGCACCGGCCAGTCCAAGCTCTTTTTGCATTTTCTGCTGCCATTCCCGCAATTTTGTATTGCTGGCCTGCAATTCTTCAAAAAGCTGAAAGCGTTGCTGCTTGATATTGTAAAGCTCCACTGCCTGCAGAAGGGTAGCCCTGAATTCCTTCACTATCTGAATTGGCTTGAGGATGTAACGATACACCTCTCCATTGTTTATGGAGTCCACGATCTGATCCAGGTCAGCTGCACCGCTTAAAACCATGCGCACTATCTGCGGCTTGCGCCTGCGTACCTCCTTCAAAAAGGTCATGCCATCCATTACAGGCATTTTTACATCAGAAACTACTACATGCACATCTTCAGCTTCGATTATATCCAGACCCTCGGCTGCAGAATTTGCAAAAAATTTCCCATAGGGCTCTCTCATGAGAAGGCGCTTCAATGAATCCAGTATTGCTATCTCATCATCCACAAATAAGAGGTTGATGCTTTCAAGACCATCAATTTTCCGTGCTTCTATAGATTCTCGCATATTCTGACTCTGTGTTTTTAATATAACCCTGTGTAAATAATTTGTAAGCTCCTCACCCGGGTGATCTGGGACCGAACCTGGGAGTAACTTATACCCATCAAAACCTGGATTTCGGCTTTCGCCGGAATGACTCTAAAGATTAAAAACCTGCAATAACCGTCACCCCGGACTTGATCCGGGGTCCAGTTTTTTTTGAAGTTACTGAAGTAGATCAGAATCCCATGACCAGTTTGCGGACGAAGACTGCTATAGATAACGACTAACCTCTCTTTTGCCTGACCGGCAGAACAATGTGAAACGTAGTGCCATCCTGTTCATTGCTGTCCACACTTAAAATTCCATTATGCTTGCGGACAATAATATCATAAGAAATGCTCAGCCCCAGTCCTGTCCCCCTGCCGGTAGGTTTGGTGGTAAAAAAAGCGTCAAATATACGCTTGCGGACTTCCTCTTCAATTGTAGGGCCATCGTTAAAAATATCACAGTATACATGGTTATCATCAGCCCATGTGCGAACTTTAATAGTCCCTGGCCGGGGCATATGGGCATCTTCTAAGGCCTGGGCCGCGTTAACTACAATATTTAAAAATACCTGGTTAATTTCCCCGGGTACGCATTCTATCTCGGGTATAGCATTAAGTTCGGTCTGAATTTCGGCATGATTCTTATAATTGTTATGAGCCAGGACCAGAGTATCTCTAAGTCCTCTGTTAAGATCAAACAATATAAATTCTTCTCCAGAGTCACTCCTGGAAAAATTGCGCATGCTGTTAACAATCTTTGAAATGCGTTGGAATCCATCCCTGGACTGCTCAAAAAGCTTATCCAGATCGCTCAAAACAAAATCCAGAGAATATTTTTTTTCAAGCTCAAATGCCTGGGACAGAAGTCTTTCCTGTTCCCGGGAGCCGGGTACTGCCCCCAATGCCTTTTTGTAGCTTTGTACAACCTCAACGATAATCTGAATCTCTTCCTGCAGAGTCTCAAAATTCATGGAAACAAATCCAACAGGATTGTTGAGCTCATGGGCTATTCCCGCAGCGAGCTGACCAATAGCCGCCATCCTTTCTCCAAGAATCAGCCTCTGCTGGACTTCTCCCAGCTGACGGCTGCGCTCTTCCACTTTCTGTTCCAGAGTGGCGTTCAGATGGCGCAGTTCATTGCGGCTCTGGCGAAGCTGCTCTTCAGTCTCTTTGCGCTTCAGGGAGTTCACAAGAATGCCTGCCAGCATATAAAAAGGCACGGCTCCCTTATCGTTCCAATCCTGTTTTTGGTCCTTTGAATCAAAACAGATAAATCCCTCAAGGGAACTTTCCCAGATCAGAGGCACAACAATGGAGGGTGCACATTCCTCCTCCGGCAGACTTAAATCATTTGCAGTATCCAGCATGGTCACCTTAGAGACATCTTCAATAAGGGCATCATCAAAAAAAAACATTTTTTCCATCCAGGAAGAAACCACGCCTGCCGGCACATTCTGGAGATATTGCGACTGGGAAGCAATACCTGGAGAGCACCACTCGTAAGTACTATTCAACATGGTGCGGCTGGTTTCAAACTCAAACACATAAACTCTGTCCATGCTTAGAAACTCGCCCATTTCACGAAGACTGGAAAGTATCGCTTCATCGATGTTTTCAGCACCAAGGTTTACAAATCTTGAGGATATCCTGGCTATGACCGCTTCTAAGTCAGCCTTGGTTTTAAGATCTTTTTCAGCTTCCTTTTGAGCCGTAATATCCCTTCCAACCCCCTGGATTTCGGATATCCTGCCTTCTTTATCCCTGATGGCATAATCCTCCCAGGCCAGCCAGCGCCAGCCATGCACAGTTTTAGCACGCTGTTCCATGTATGCACGGTATGGAGGAACCTCAAGCAGCTTCATTGCTTCCATGGTCGGTTCCAGGTCATCTTTGTGTATCAAAGGCATAAAGGTACTGCCGATAAGTTCTTCCCTGGTCTTTCCAAAGGCCTGACAATAGGCATCATTGACATAGGTAAAACGTCCCTTTTCATCAACTCGAACCACCATGTCCGTCTGGGATTCCACTATTCCTCTGTAAAGCTCCTGGCTCTTGCGCAGAGACTCTTCCATGCGCTTTCTTTCGGTAATGTCCCGCTTGAATCCGCAAAGCCCAACTATATTGCCATCTGAATCAAATATCGGAGTCTTGTAGAATTCCACCCATTTTTTGCTGCCTTGTTCCTGGATCAAATCTTCCCAGTTCATTTTATCACCGCTCTGCATTATTCTGGTGTCCTGCTGCACATAGCGCCGTCCAGTGGATTCCGGCCAGACCTGCAGGGCATTTTTACCCAGGATATCCTTCCGGGACAGACCACTTTCGCGGCAAAAGAACTCGTTAACCGCGAGATAATTTCCCTGAGTGTCTTTGAGCCAGGCTGAAAAAGGCAGATTATCCAGCAAAGCTTTCTGCTGAGCTTGAACCATCTGTAAAGTCTGCTCTGCCTGTCTGCGCTGCAAAGCCTCCATACAGGCTCTGCATGCTCTGGACAGCATTTTTATAATATGTTTCAATTCATTGAGAAATGCAGGGTCAAATACAGTTTTACGACCCAGGATGAGCATTCCAAAGCCGGAAAGACTGAAGCCATAATAAAGCCCCTGTTCTCGCTTCAGTACCTCCACAAAATTATCTTGATCCTGGCTGGCCGCCTTTTGAATAAGAGCATTGACCAAATCTTCCCATAAAGGCTGGTCATGCATGACCCTTGGTAATACCAGGCTTGTATGCAGGACATGAACATCTTGCTGAACCACTCCGGCCAGGCTGCAATTAAGTTTGCGCAGAAAAATTGGAAGAGAATTTTTGAGCAGCACTTCCAGTTCAAACTCGCCGCTGATGGACAGAGCCATTTCCAGAAGAATTTCCTGATGCAGATCTCCCTTCAAAGACCCATCTCCTCTTTCAGTAAAAACCATTCCCCGGGGCAGTCCACACCCCGGTTTTGACAAGGTGCCAATTTATGTAAGATTTCCTGTTTAAAATGCTCCCAGTTGTTTAAGAAAGAGCCAGTCCCCCTCCACACACACAAAGGGCTAAGCTGCTAACTGTTAAGTATATTTCTTTAAAGTGTATTACAAGGGTAAAATTGAGGTTCTATACCTGGACCTGAGCGGAACTTTTTAAATAAATCTGTATCTTGCCCTGCACAATTAAATCACCTGCCTGATAATAACTTATTCAACACCCTGCTAAGCCATCACACAATACCCCGGACATGTTCTCACCCCTTTTCTGCATCAGGGCCTGCTGTGTCGGCTCCATGATATTGGCTCAGGGCATATCTGTATATCTACATGATCCCTATCAAAAAACTGATTTCTTTCTAATGGAAAAAAATGTATACTCTTTTTCAGAACATAAACAGGACAACTTGAGTGTTGATAGTTCTTGTTTCTTGGTTCTTGGTTCCTTGTTGTTGGCTTCTCACCAGACGATCTGCTGAGATGTCAACAGATATTCAGGATCACTGTTCAGAAATAATTGCTGCAAACTCAGCCAGTACATCGGAATCATGTCCGATAAGCTGAAGTCGACCCTGAATAATAAATTTATAGCTTCGGGTGTTACTTAGAACCTGAAGAAATTTCTGCTCAATATGCATATCTTTACAGGCCATTTTGGTGGATGCTATGTGTGAAAAGGTCAGGCTGCTATCCTTACCTGCTGTAAATCCTCCGGTAAATCGGTTACACCCTGAAAACCCAAAGGCCCGGTTTTTTTCCTCATCAAACCTGATATATGGCACTCTTTGCCCGTCAGGCTGTTTATCCACCTGCTCGCTTTTAATAAAATAAAGCTCCCAGCGAAAAGGCCCCGCAAGTTTTGAAGGCATTACTGTACCTTCATCATCAATCTTTGGCAGCACAACTGAGCTGTCTTTCCAGGGACAACACCCTGAAATACCTGAAAATACAACAGTCATAAACATTAAGACTAAAAACTTATTTATCATACATCTTCCTCCTGTTACAATAGCACTGCAGCGAAACTTATGTGCTGGCATCTAAAGCAATAAATTGAAAATTTACACACCAGCATCAAGCTAATGCAGACTGTGCCCACAACCAAATTTAAACAAGGATCTAACAGCAGCAAAAAACTGTAATAGTTTAGCCCTTCTAAGTAACTACAAACGTATATGCAATAAATTCAGAGCATTACGGTTTTACGATACAGATTGCTTCGGTCGCTTAGGCTCCCTCGCAATGACAGGTTTTCAGCTACCACATCCCTGTCAGCTCAGGTGTCATTGCGAGCGAGTCTTCGAGCGCGGCAATCTCAAACGTGCTAAGGCTGATTTTTTAGTTACTCACAGTTTCGGTCCCGGGCCGCCCGAGTGAGGAGCTTCTAAGGAAAGCAGGGGACAGGCAAGACCAGCCCTTGTTTTTTGTTGATGTAAAACACAGACTTAATAAAACAAGGGCTGGGAGAGCCAGTCCCCCTCCGGGCTGTATGCCTCCGGGCAGGAAGCCGTGCCACATGCAAATGGCTAAACTGCTACAAAAAACTTACTCATTTCAGCATCTTTTAAATCAGCACATCAGTACTGCCTGGTTCCAGTGCATGACCAAGTACACCATGCGCCATGCAGATATGCGGGATTTCTTTCCAGTGAAGGCCCAACAGATGTGCACCCGTGGAATCTACAGCAACTGGATCAAAGCCTGCAACAAGTTTATTTATCGGAGGTTCACATGTTCTGCCCCCCAAATGATACTCAGCCATACCGACTGTTGCGTCAATAATGGACAGATCAGGTTTGCGGTAAAGGTTAAGGTCAAAAATTGAACGATGCATCTGACCATGAAAAAATGATTTTTTCCAGCTTCCACCCTGCTGATAATGACTTGGCGGAGCAAGACCCAGCATATTTTTCATGGATAAAGTAACCTGGGCCAGTGAATGGCGCTTGAGCACAGGCACTGATATCAAAAAACCTTTCATGGTCTGCCTGGGAAGATATATTTCAGGCAGAACACTGCACTCAGGATTATGAAGCCGGACAAGGCTTGATTTGTTCAAGTCAATGAGCTCGACATTCATTTCCTTGGACAAGCGAGTGTAACCCAGCCGTGAAAATATCTCCCCAGTATCCAGACAGGCATCTCCACAGCCTTCTGCAATTACTACCCGTGCTTTGGAATTCTTTCTTATATAATCAATTAAAGATGCAACAATAGCGGTTGGAGTTGTTATGGGGAAGGGAGACGCGTTCACTAAGTTTGGCTTGATAATAATGAGTTTGCGCCGCCTGAATACACTGCCTGTTTCTATTTGATCAAGACATACCTCTAAACTTTTTGAGTAATCAATAAAATCTACCACACTAATGGTATTTTTTGGTATCATATACTACCTCTTTTTTTCATGTCATAAAATAATCTAAATTTTGAAACAAATTCAGACAGTTAGAGTTTTCTGTTTGTTTATCATTTACACGAAACTAAAACCATTTTTATAATAAAATCAAAGCATTACAGTTTTACCATACACATTGCTTCGGTCGCTTGGGCTCCCTCGTTGGTGACAGATTTTGAGCAACCACATCCCTGACAGCTCAGGTGTCATTGCGAGCGAGTCTTTTTACCTCGTTGAATACACCCAGTGTAGGCGCAGCCATTCAACTGGGGCGAGCGCGGCAATCCTTGTTGCGAGCGAAGCGAAGCAATCTCGTGCTAAGGCTGATTTTCTTGTTCCCAGGCTCCAGCCAATTTTGAAGAAGCGGCTGGAGCCGCAAGAACTAAACGCCCCCAGGCTGGAGCCTGGGAACGAGTGGTATATGGGACTGTTCTTCAAGGTGGAGGCGGCTTCCAGCCGCCTGGAATTAAATAGCCTGCAGGATGCAGGCTCCACTTTACAGACAGTTACTCACAGCTTCGCTCCCTGCCCCCGGGTGGATCGCCTCTAAAGGGCTTAAAAGTTTATTCCAAACACTGAGAACCACAACTTGATATGTGACCTCAAAACTGATAGCTCAACTGATTCGCCAGCACGAGCATCAACTCTGCAACAACAATTATTAATAAGGACATTATGCACAGATTATCAGACTTTCTTGCTCAAGGCAACAGACGGTGGTTCGTTGTTGCCGGAGCCATCATCATACAGTTCTGTCTTGGAACAATTTATGCCTGGAGCGCTTTTACCGGGTTATTAACCCTGTCGGTATCCCAGGGAGGAGAATACGGTTTCACTGCCCAGCAGGCTGCCTGGATCTTTTCTGTTGGTTTGCTGTGCTTTGCTGTGAGTATGATCATTGCTGGAAGGCTTCAGGTCAAATTTGGCCCAAGAATTATTGCTCTGGCCGGAGGAACGGTTCTTGGAACTGGTTATATTCTCGGAGGCCTCCTGGGCAGCACTTTCCTGGGGCAACTCTTTTTCATTGGAGTGATTGGCGGCGCAGGCATTGGCATGGCTTATGTTGTTCCCATTGCTGTTGGCATTAAATGGTTCCCTGATAAAAAAGGTCTTATTTCAGGCATTGCTGTGGCAGGCTTTGGTTTTGGGGCCACATTATGGGTGAAGCTTGCCGGAAGCTGGTTTGGAGGTTTGCTTTATACTACCAGCCTGTTTTCATTGCCGGGCGTTCAGTCTGTCTTTTTAATCTATGGCCTGATATTTTTGATTTTCGTGGCATTGGGCAGCATGGTAATGTTAAATCCCCCTGAGGGCTATGCTCCCCAGAGTATTTCCCATCCAACCCAGTCCAAAGAGCAACCCTTTGCTGAGTCAAGCAATTTAGAGTTCACTACAAGAGAAATGCTGGGCAAGCCACAGTTTTATATGTTGTGGATAATGTTTTTCAGCACTGCCCTGGCAGGTCTGATGGTTATTTACAGCATAAGTCTTTTCGGTATTGACGCGCTGCAGGCGGCACAAGCTGTTGATGGTCCGGCCCAGGCTGCAGCCATAGCAGGTACAGCCATGGCCTGGTACGCCATATTCAATGGTCTCGGTAGAGTTATCTGGGGTGGAATTTCTGATCGTCTCGGCAGGAAATGGTCTTTACTTATGATGTGCTGCTTTCAAGCATTCATCATGCTGGTATTTTTTGAAATGGGCACTGCTGTAAGCAGCTTTATTCTGGCTGCGGCGATTATTGGTTTCAATTTTGGAGGCAATTTTGCCCTGTTTCCTGCTGCCACAGCAGACTATTTCGGCAGCAAAAATCTGGGCACCAATTATGGATGGATATTTTTGTCTTTTGGACTGGCCGGGGTGGCCGGACCGCAGATTGCCGGATACTTCAGAGACGCTGCAGGAGCCGGGGATATATCTACCTGGTCAACATCCTTTACTATAGCTGGAATAGCCTGCATTTTTGCAGCAGGACTGTCCCTTTTGCTTAAACCTCCCACAAAATCTCAAGGCTGAAGGTTGAAGGCTGAAGGCTGAAGGCTGAAGGTACAAGGTTCAAGGCTGAAAATCCTGGACACTGGACATTGGACATTGGACATTGGACATCGGAAACATGGGTCCTCTTAGCTCCTCACCCGGGCACCCGGGGACTGAATCCTGTGAGTTTGCAAGCTTTGCATTGATTGAGTCTGCGAGCTTATGCATTACACACTGTTGAAAGTCACAAAAAAGCCGGGCCGGAAATTTAATTCCGGCCCGGCTGTTATTTTGTTACGCTGATTTCTGTAAAACTAATCTACAGTCTTTTCAGTTATTTTATGGTGCACTAATTATTTCATCAGAGATAAAAAGAGCCTCGTAGGCCTGGCCCTGGTCAGCTAAATCAGAACTTATTCGTCCGGAAGTTACAGCCGTAGGAACAGCTTCTGTGACATGCTCCCACAAAACCTCGGGAAGACGATAAAACCAGATTCCGCTGTCCCATACCCCTGCCACCTCATCGCGGCCATTGCCTGTCAGATCACCCGCAGTTAAAAGGCTGGATGGATGATGAGTTATCCGAGTCCATTGTTCATCTGAACTGTTCCAGTACCACACGCCACTGGACCAGCTGCCAATCACTTCAGCCCGACCATCACCTGTCAGATCTCCAAGGGCTATTGCAGAGGGCCGGATTTCCGTCAGAAGGTTCCATTCATCTCCCTCCCACAGCCACAGGCCTGAATCCCAGACTCCTGCCAGCGCATCACCTGTACCATGATTATACCTGCTCGTTGTCAGCAATTGTGCTGGATAAGAAGTCACCAGGTTCCAGTCTTCTACAAAACTGCTCCAGGACCACACACCGCTGGACCAACTGCCCAGAATATCATCGCGGCTGTTGCCATGCAGATCACCTGCAGCCAAACTGCTCGCTGGAGAGTAACGGGTCAGGAGCGACCACTGGCCGATTGCTGATGATTTAATCCATGTACCGCTTTCCCAGACACCAATCAAATCACCCTGGCTGTTGCCATCAATATCACCAATGGCTATCTGATCTGCTGCTGCAGTCAACCACTGCCAGTCATCGGAAGGCAGATCATAATGCCACGTTCCATGTTCAGGCCAGACTCCTGCAAGTGCCTCTAACTTGTAAGCTCCTCACCCGGGGGGACCGGGACCGAACTTGTGAGTAACTAAAAAATTAGCCTCAACACGTTTGAGATTGCTGCGCTCGAAGACTCGCTCGCAATGACACCTGAGCTGTCAGGGATGTAGTTGCTGAAAACCTGTCACCCACGAGGGAACCTAAGCGACCGAAGCAATCTTTATGGTAAAAGCATAATGCTTTGAATTTATTACTAATTTGGTTTTAGTTACTTAGAAGAAGAAGTTACTTAAAAGACAGACACTCGATTATTTTCCGCAAGCGACCGGCCCATAGAAAAGATGCCTGCACCTGCAGATCAGCACTCTATCTCGCCCTCAGACATTAGCATTCTTTCCTCCTGACAAGCCGCCAGGAGGAAAATATTCAATCTGCCTTAAATGCCTATACGTCGAGCGCAGCGGGTGGCTGATTAATTATTTAATTATTATCGAAATCTCAGCCACAGGCATGCTCCGGTAAGCTGAGCAGTTACAAAACTTCAGCACCCCACGGCGTGAATCGTGTGCTGATCAGCCTTGATGGTTTTCCAGAACAGTCTGCTTTTCCAGGAGGGCTTTACGCGCCGGTCAAAGATAACTAGCCAGCCCTCGTGGCAGCCCAGGGTTTCCATGTAGCGGGTTAGTTGTTTTTGGCCTTCTTTCAGGGTCTTGGCGTCTTTTCGGATTTTGATTTCTAAGGGGTAACGCTGATTTTCATAATGGATGCACACATCAATGCGACCACGACCTGTGGCCATTTCCCGGTCTATCCGGCCA
The DNA here is from genome assembly GCF_000934755.1 of Desulfonatronovibrio magnus. NCBI lineage: Bacteria > Pseudomonadati > Thermodesulfobacteriota > Desulfovibrionia > Desulfovibrionales > Desulfonatronovibrionaceae > Desulfonatronovibrio > Desulfonatronovibrio magnus. Next base: position 22 of record NZ_KN882176.1, on the reverse strand, counting down.
CCGGAATTGATGATGCGCTGCA
>NZ_KN882175.1:780400-797457 GCF_000934755.1 Desulfonatronovibrio magnus | reverse complement strand
GTCAGAAGTCAGGGGGCGGAGGCAGGATCCAGAGAACAGAAAAGAAAAGAGAAGAATTGCCCACGGAATACACGGAAAGACACTGAAAAAAGCAGAAGCAGAATCAGCAGAAGAAGAAAGTAGATTGAGTGGTAATTCATGATGGGTTGCACTTGAACGAAGATCGCTGAAAGATTAATATATACGGAGGATGGATAAAAATAATGCGAAACAAAGAAATTCTGGCGGCTAAGGGTAAACAGAGAGGTTTTTCTCTTATTGAACTTTTGATTGTTATGATTATCCTGGGACTTTTGGCCTCTCTGGTGGGGCCCAGGCTTTTCAGGCATGTGGATGACGCTCGTGTGGGTACGGCCAGGGCTCAAATAGAGTTGTTGGGCACTGCTCTTGATTCATATCGTCTGGATGTAGGTCGTTATCCGACAACTGAGCAGGGACTGCAGGCTCTCAGACGCGAGCCAAGCGGAGTGCGCAACTGGAATGGTCCCTATCTGCCGAGGGAAATTCCTCAGGATCCATGGGGCAGTGACTACCAGTACAGATCTCCTGGTGAGCATGGTGACTATGATTTATGGTCTTTAGGTGCTGATGGACAGCCTGGTGGTGAAGGTGACAATGCAGAAGTCAGGAGTTGGGAGAATTAAAACGCCCTCTTGCTCAGAACTGCCAACGCCTGAAGGTTTCAGTCTGCTGGAAATGCTTGTGGTGCTGCTGATTATTTCAGTGACCATGGGCCTATTTTTCGGGGTAAATTTCCGGCAGAAAGAATCAGTGGTAATCCGCTCTTTTGCATCGGAGTTGTCCATGTTCCTGCAGGCTGCAAGAGGGCAGGCTGTAGCTGATGGCAGGACCAATCTGTGTTTTTATTATCCTGAAAAGGCTTTGATAACTGATGAACTGAAAGGAAGGAATATTCAGGTGCCCGAAGGAGTTGAAATAGTTTTTAAAGACAAAGATCATTCCGAGAGGTATGTTTTTGCATCTTTTTTTTCTGATGGTTCTTTGATTTTGGAAGACTTTTTCATCAAGTCCCAGGAGCATGAATATCATCCTGAAGCAGACCCGTTCATGGGCAGAGTAAGGTTTGGAGCTGGGGAGTGAGGGAATGCTCTGTTAATATTCAGTAAGTCAGGTTTTTCCCATTCATCAGATAGATATTTGAGAGCCAAAAGTTCCTGTCCCCTGCTTCCCTTGAAAAGGCTATACCATTCTAATGCGGGCTGTGCCCACAACCCAGTTATCTGTTATTTGTTATCAGGGTAATGCAGTGAATTCAGGCTTTAGTTCTTCAACTATTAACTGTTAACTGATAACTGATAACAATTTTTTTTACAAGATTGAAGCGGTAAGTTACTAAGTGTAGGCGACAACAGATGGTTTTCATGAGCAGTGAATGCAGACAGGGTTTTACCTTGATTGAGGTCCTGGTGGCGCTTGTTATAACAGGTACTGTGGTTACTGTTTTTTTCCAGGTTTTATCGGCTGCTATGCGACTGGAATACAGTGCTGCAGAGAGGGTTGCTGAAACCATTTACATGCGGCAGGCATACAATCTGGTCATGGCTCAGGATGTTCGGGATGATGATTTCCAGTGGGAGGGCCAGGAAGACGATTATCAGTGGGTATTAACCATTGAGCCTGTTGAAACTTTAAAGACTCAATCTGAGTCTGATGAAACATTGCAGATAGACAGTGAGCTTTATAGGTATGTGTTTAAGTATCAGAGCAAAAATGGGCGGCAATGGGTAATCGAGCGCTACCTGCAACATGAACCTGATTATTTCAGTGAAGATTTCCAAAGGATTCACTTTTGAATTTGTTGTCTATACCATGTTACCTATAAACTAATCACCGATATAAATGTCAAATGCTTCTTTGAAATGTTTTACAGGCAAGCAGCCTTCTGACGGTGGCTTGCCCCATAGTATAGCGGCAGGCAAGCACTCAGGCTTTACATTGCTGGAACTTATTATCTCCATGACCATTATTTCCATGGTTGTGCTGGTGCTGTATTTTGCTTTTTCCACCGGAGTGCGTGTCTGGGACAGGGACGACTCTCAAGCTTCTGAATATGAAAGAATTGAAGCTGTGCTGAGGCTGGTTGAGACCGATCTTGCCGAGGCCGTGCCTTACAATATGAATTGGGAGATGGGCAGCCTTGCTCTTTTTACCGGTGGAAAGACATCTCTATATTATGTAACCGGAAATGGAACAGGTGCCATGGCTGGAGCAGGTGCCGGCCTTTTTTTTACTGCTCTTTATGCAGGAGACTGTCCGGAAGATCCCGAGACATGCCTGTTTTTATATAAATCACCCCGTCCGCATCCTGAATATGTAGAAAATGTTGATGATTTCAGAGGTGCAACAGAAATACAGCGTGAGTACTTTAAGCCGGGGGGGCATATTGAGCAAAACAGTATTCTTTTACTGAAAGGGGTGGAAAGTCTTAAATTTACTTTCAGCATAGATGAATTCCAACCTTTTGGAATGAGTCGTGATGACTCTGGTGAAGTTTCTTTTATGGATGAAGGCGATCTTTCTGAAGACCACTGGAACCAGGATGATTTGCCCGGACAGGTTCGCTTGAGTTTTATGCTGGATGAAAAGTCATATACTGTTCATGCAGCAGTAGCCTTGAGTACGCCTGTTAGAAACTGATAATTTAGCAGATAGTTACGCATTTCAAGGTTACCATGAAATCTTATTCCGGTCATAAGGGTTTTATCCTCATAGCAGTTTTATGGATCTCACTTCTTCTTTCAATTTTTGCCCTGAACATGTCCACCAAATCAAGGCTTATGGGGGTACAGGCCCTGAATATTGAAAATACCACCCTGCATTACCAGGCTTTGTATTCAGGTCTGGCAAGAGGATATCATGAATACCGCAAATATCGCAATAATCTTGGAGTTTTTGAAAGCAAGGATGAGTGGGAGTCATTCAGCGGTCAGGAACTGGATTTGTGGTTTCCGAGATATGAGCCATACATAATTGAAATGGGTGACGTTGAGATTGGGATACGAATACTTAACGCCCATGGCAAAATTGATATTAATCAGGTCGGTTTAAGCCGGCTTATGGAAATAGCAGAGCTTTGCGGTGCCCAGTACGGAGTTGAAACCACCTCAGTAGCAAATTCCATCCTGGACTGGATTGACGAAGATGATTTGACAAGAGCTGAGGGAGCAGAAAAAGACTATTATCTTGGGCTTGCTGATCCCTATCTTCCCAAGAATAATACTATCCAGGATATTCGTGAACTGCTGATGGTGCGGGGCATAACCCGTGAAAGGTTTTACGGAACAGATGATCATCCGGGGCTAAGTGATTTTTTTTCTACCCGCGGTGATGATGAGATGCTGGACATTAACAGCGCACCGCCGGAAACCTTTGCGGTGCTGGGTAATATTTCTGACAGTGTAGTGGATGACATTATCCACAAAAGAAGCTCAAATCCCATATCTAATATGGCTGATCTTGCCGAGATTGTACCTTTTGAGTATTTTGATCTGCTGCAGCAATACTTTAGAGTGGCTGAAGTCAGGAACGTGGAGATCCAGGCCTTTATTGTTCTGGATGATGGTTCTCAGGGAAGAACTGTCTCCCGGATTTTTTCCACAGGAGGTTGAATAAACATTGACTGACAAATTGATAAATATTTTTTTTACATCTGATTTTCATGTTTTTGTATTAACAGATAAGGTCGTTGTTAAGAAAGGCATGTCAGGTATAGGTGCTCACCTTGCCCAGGATGTAGTTCGAGAATACCGTTATAACAGTGTGGATGATCTTGCCGGTATCCTGGCTCAGGTCAGAAGGGACTTTAATCCTCAACCGACAGACCGCTGGTTTCTTGGGCTGCCCTTGAGATATTTTACTTTAATTAATTTCAGTTTGCCTGCTGTGGCCAGGGAAAATCTGGATCAGGCTGTGCGCTACGCCCTGATTAGACATATTCCTTATGATCTGGATCAGGCTCAAGTAAGCTATCAGGTGGTTGAGTCTCAGGGAACCCTGGAAATTTCCGCAGTTATTATTGGCAAAGATACTTTGAGGCCATTTATTGAGTCAGCTTCTAATAACGACTTGACTCTTTACAGTGTTTTTCCGTCAGTTTTATACTGGACCAGCATCTATGGTGATGGAACATATGTTTCTCAGGCTCACGGATATGGGGAGTGCCTGGTTTATCAAAATGGCAGAATAGTCATGCAGACCTGGGCAGCCAGCATAGAAGACGATTCATACTTTCCCGAAGAGACCAGCAGGCTTCTGGCCAACATTTCAGAGCTTCCGGATAAGTTATTGCTCTGGGAGCATGTCATGTCACCGGATGATCTTGCTGAAAGACTGGGTGTGGGTGATGCTGATACTGATACGACTGTGCTCAGCCTTGATCAGCCCCATGGCAGTAAATCCGGCTCCAAGTCAATGACAGGATATGAAATCAGCCTGCTGCCGGACTATCTTCGCAGAAGAAAGGCCTTAAATACCTACATGGTTTACGGCAGCATACTGTTTTTTATCGTCACATTGTTTGTCATGCCTGTCTCAAAGCTGGCTGGACAGAAAAGGCATTTAACCAAAATTGAAAATCGCATTGAAAGAATCAGTGACAGCGCCGAGGAAATTAATCGTTTGAGGCATGAAAGCAGTGCTATTATGGACAGCATAGAAGCCATGGCTGAAATGAAAAGGGGGTACCCTTCGGTTATCAGTATATTAAGTGAATTGACCGAGGCGGTGCCTGAAAGCGCCTGGCTATACAGGCTGGATTATTCCAACAAAAGTGTCACAATCCAGGGAGAGGCTGATTCAGCAACAGCGGTAATTGAAGCTATAGAAAATTCCCCAGGTTTCAAAGAAGTAAGGTTCAGCTCTCCGGTTACCAAGTCAGGTGCCAGAGACAGGTTTACTGTAGTGGCGGAGGTGGTGATATGATGGATAAGATGAAGGACATTCTGCAGTTTAATACTGACAGCGCAGGTAACAGCAGTAACAGGATTAGAATCCTTCTGATCGGAGTCATGGCTGTTCTGGTTCTTCTGGTACTGGCCAGGTTTTTGACAGGCGTTTATAACAGCTATGCCATGAATATCCAGAATGATATTGATATGAAGATGACTCATTACAACAGCCTGATCAGGGTGATGGCCAATTCTGAAAGATTTCAGCATGAGCACAATGTGCTTAACAGCTTCAGGGGAGATTTTCTTGATGCAGGGTTGATCAGAGCTTCTACACCGGCCCTTGCTGAGGCGCAATTGCAGAACCTGGTCAATGCCATTGCAGATGAGGCCAATATCAATGTGTTGAGTATGAGAATGCTGCCCAGGACCAGTCAGGGAGATATAACCAATCTTAAAATTGGAATAAACACCAGGGGTGAAATTGGAGCCATCAGAGACTTTTTGCGAATGGCTCAGGAAAATGATAAATTTCTCTTTGTGGATCAGATTCAGATTCAAGTCATGAACCAGAGAGAGAGAAGATACTACAACTTTAACGCTGAAATAGTTGCCTGGACAATGTCATGAAGAATTTTATTCAAAAAATTAAAGGCCCCCATCTGTTCGTAACTCTGGCATTTGTTATGGCAGGCATGCTCGTGCTTGGACTTAGTGTCAGGGGCTATAAGGAATATTCACAAAAGGATATTGTTGTGGCTGACGTGCAGACAGCTCAAGATCCTGATGTTACCATGGAAGAATTGAGAGCCATGCTGAATATACAAAGAGATGCTGCTGGCCGTAGCTTTGAAGTTGTGGCGCAAAAAAACCTCTTTTCTCCTGATCGCAAGGCCTGGCAGGCCCCTCCGCCTGCAGTGACAGAGCAGGAGCCGGAACCCCCCAGGGCGCAAAGATTGAATCCTCGAGAGTTCAAGCTTTATGGGATTACTTTTGCGGGTGATGAAAAAATGGCTCTTATATATTACCAGCGTTTACCTGAACAATCCAGGAGCAGGCTGGTTGTAGAGGGCGAGACTGTCTATCATGAGCGAGAAGGTGGCGAAGAGATCTTCCGGGTGGCTCAGGTTGATAGAGATTCAGTAATTATTGAATCAGGAAATGATCGTTTTGAAGTAGGGTTATTCAGTCATGAAAGGCAGGTTGTGGAGACTTCAGGCCGGGCTCAAATGTCTATTGTGATTGGGGGATCCGGAAAGGAAACAGTACCATCAAAGCCTTCTCAGGCAGCAGCACCTGGACAGCCAGCGGGGCCTGGAACTCCGGTTTCTGCAGCCCAGGAAGCGGGTCCGGGTCCTGCAGCACCTGGAACCCAGGAAGATTCTGGTGCAGCCCCGCAACCAGGCAGTTTACCTGAGCTGCTGCAGAGAATGAGAGAAAGTGCTGATCCAGGTGACAGGGAACAGCGCATGCAAGAAATGGAAGTACAGGTTGAGGAGGGAACCATGCGCAGGATTGACACTCCGTTTGGACCTATATACAGACCGGTAAATTAGGCGATCAAGGGGTTTCTGAGTGGAAGGCTGAAGACTGAGGGGAAGGCTGAAGGCTGAAGGTGGAAGGCTTAAGATTTAGAAGGCTGAATGCTGAAGAATGAAGAATGAAGGCTGAAGGTTTAGAAGGCTGAAGGTGGAAGGCTTAAGATTGAAGATTGAAGATTGCAGGCTGAAGGCTGGAGAATGAAGGCTTAAGATTGAAGGTTTGGGCGCATGGATATTTTTGCTTTTGTCTGTGTCAAATTTTTTCTTGCTTTTTGCTGACCCGGAAAAATCCTGCTGTACAGGAAATCCCTGGGATTTGTTTCTCAGGGCAGGCAGAATTGAAGCGGCAAGTTACTAAAGGAATTGTAAATGAAAAGAATCGGCATTTTTTTAATATTTTTATTATGTATATCCTGTGCAGGTAAGACGAGTCTGCCTCAAAGTGTTGATATACCGCGAAAAGAAGCGGAGATGATGCTTGATGAGGTTCAGGAAAAAGAAACAGTCAGAGAGCGTCCAGGGGTTGAAAGTGAAGCCAGAAGGCTTAATTCCAGGCTGCAGGAAATAATTGCAGATTCGCCCATCAGTGTGCGGGATCAGATTTTTACCCGCGATGAAACTGATGAATCTCCCAAAGATCTGTCTTTCAGTTTTTATGATGCTGACCTTGTGGAAGTGGTCAGAGTTTTTATGAAGCTTTTGGAGCAGGACTACATCATTCACCCTGATGTTTCTGGTCGTGTCAGCCTTTTTGTTGACGACAACTTTAACTCTGAGCAGCTTCTTGATTTGTTGTCAGGAGTGCTCAGGGTAAATAATATGGCTATGATAAGACCAGACAATGTCTGGGAAATTCTACCCCAGTCAAAAGTATCCAGACATATTGCTCATGATAGAATAATTTTTCCAGACTCGGAAAAAACGCCGAGAAGGGGCCAGATCATTCAAGGTTTCAGGTTAAATTTTATTGCTGCCTCTGAGATGATTAATATTCTGACACCATATCTTTCTCAAAATGCCCAGGTTTACGCTCATGAGGATAAGGGGGTGCTGCTGGTATCCGACTTTCCACATTCTCTGGAAAGAGTCTCTGAACTGGTCAATGTTTTTGATGAAAGTATTTTTGCTGATGTTTATGCCAAAGTTTTTCCTTTAAGATACATAAGTTCAGATGATGCTGCGGAAGAATTGAAGGGTATTGCTGAAACTTTCGGTCTGGAGAGAACTCATGTGGGAGCCAGAGCCAGGGTTTCTTTTCTGCCCTTAGAAAGGATGAATATGGTACTGGCTGTAACAAGAAGTGAGCAGGTGCTGGATTTTGTTGAAGCCTGGGTAGATGGTCTGGACCAGGAACTTCCGGATTTTCTCACTGGCAGGAACCATGAAAACATATACGTCTATTATGTTCAATACGGTGATGCTGAGGAAATCGTATCCTCTCTGCAGGGAGTGTTTGAGGATAGAGGAGACAGAAATGACCAGAATGGACCTGTCCGATCACCTGATGCGGGTGAAGGGGATGAGCGCTCTTCTGCAGTCATGGGTTCAGTAAGTGGTGAGTTAAGCGGCAGAGTAACTTTTACCGTGGACAGTACGACAAACTCCATTATTACCAGGTGTAATTCACTCGATTATCCCAAAGTCCTGTCCGTGATTGAAAAGCTTGACTTGTATCCAAGGCAGGTATTGATTGAAGTGGTAATAGCCGAAGTCAATCTGACGGATCAATCTTCTCTTGGGGTTGACTGGAGATATCTTTTGAGTTTTGGTGATGGAGTTACTGGAGCTGTAAGTGCAGGAAGTCCAGGGCAGCAGGGATCAGCTTTTCCTACTACGGGGGGAGGTGTATTTGGCATTGCCAGCGCCAATCGACTGAGAGCTGTTTTGCAGGCTAATTTGAGTGAGTCCAAGATGCAGATTTTATCCACTCCTACATTACTGGCTTCTGACAATAAACCTGCTACCATTAACATTGGAGATCAGATTCCTTACCCAACCTCTTCAAGAAGAAGAGTTGATGATTCAGATCGCTCGGACGTGGTGGATACTACTATCCAGTACAGGGATACAGGCATTATTTTAAAGGTTACGCCTAAGATAAACCAGCGTGGCATGGTCCGTATGGAGATATCACAGGAGGTCAGCACTTTTGTGGGCAACCAAACCATCGGAGAGGTTGAGGCCCCTGTGGTCAACACCAGGCACACAGAAACTACGCTTGCTGTAGGCGACCAGGAAACCGTAGTCATTGCCGGACTTATGGAGCAAATTAGAGACGATGGCTATACCGGGGTACCCTTTTTGGGTCGAGTTCCAGGAGTTCGCAATCTTTTTGGGGAGCAAAGGAGCAGGACTCAGAATAAGGAGTTGCTGGTTTTCATCACCCCTCATGTTATTATCAGTCAGGATGACTCAAGATTCCTGACCAGGAATTTTCTATCCAAGCTTGATGATCTGAAGGAAAATATGAGGTGATTCTAAGCCCGTAGTTTGGCTGTTTAGTTTAACGTAACAGTTTTACTGTTTTTTTAATACGCTTAATTTCGGAGATATATGTCCAGTATAGTAGATTTGATGATTCAGAACAATCTGATAACCCGCAAAGATTATGACCGGATGGTGGGTGCCAGTGGACGTGATGAGCCTTTTCATCGTCTTGCAGTTCGTTCCGGACTGGTTTCAGAGGATGACTACCTGGCTCTGGTCAGGGACGCTTATAATTATGAGCTTCTCGAAGAACTTCCGCAGGATTTTGATCCTGATCAATTTTCCCATATCTCTCCTGTGTTTCTCCAGGAACATAACCTTTTGCCTTTAGAACTGAATGAAAAACAGGTCCGGGTAGTTGTAAATGATCCTTTCGATTATCTTGTTTTAGATACGTTGAAGAAGTTATACCCAGGAAGACGGGTATATATTTTACTTTCTCGCAAAGAAAAAATTACTCAGTGGCTTGACGAGTACTTCCATCAGGAAGGCAGGGAGCAGGCCAAAGATGACCAGGCAGATGAAGTTTCTGAATCAGCTTATGAGTTTGAAGATCTGGAGCATCTCAAGGATCTGGCCTCAGAAGCTCCTGTCATCAAAAAGGTAAACCAGTTTTTGACCAGCGCGGTGGAAGAAAAGGTCAGCGATATTCATATAGAACCCTTTGAGGACAGGCTGCTCATCAGGTTCAGGCAGGATGGTCTTTTGCATGAACACCTGACCCTTCCTCCTTACATGCAGCAGGCCATAAGCACCAGGCTCAAGATTATGGCCAGGTTAGATATCGCTGAAAGACGCATTCCACAGGATGGTCGGATTAAAACCAAGATAGCTGGCAAGGATATTGATATACGAGTTTCCTGTCTGCCCACAGTTTACGGTGAAAGCGTGGTCATGCGCCTCCTGGATCGAACCAGCACCTCTTTTTCTCTGGAAAAGCTCGGGTTTCCTGAAAGAGAGTTCAAGCTTTTTCAGAAATTGATTCACTCTCCCTATGGCATACTGCTTGTAACCGGGCCAACTGGAAGCGGAAAAACCACAACACTTTATTCAGCCCTGAATACAATTAACTCCATTGATAAAAAGATAATAACCATTGAAGACCCGGTGGAATATGAGCTTGACGGCATTAATCAGATCCACGTCAATCCCAAGGCCGGGCTTAACTTTGCGTCAGGCCTTAGATCCATTGTCAGGCAGGACCCTGATGTTATACTTATAGGTGAGATACGGGACAAGGAAACAGCAGACATTGCCATTCAGTCAGCTTTGACCGGGCACCTGGTCTTTTCCACCCTGCATACCAATGATGCAGCAGGGGCTATATCCAGGCTTATTGAAATTGGGGTGGAAGACTATCTTCTGGCTTCATCGCTTATTGGCATAATGGCCCAACGACTGGTGCGTATTCTTTGTCCTGAATGTAAGAAAAAATTTGTTCCGGATGAGGTAGTTATTGAAAAATACGGGCTCAGTTTTAATGGACGACCCAAAGAGATCTTTCAGCCTGCCGGGTGTCAGAAATGTGGATTTTCAGGTTATAGCGGGCGTATTGCAATTTTTGAGCTTATGGTGATTAATGATGACATCAGAGAAATGATTCTGCAGAACAAAAGCGTGGTTGCCATCCGCAAGATGGGCCTTGAACAGGGTATGACTTTGCTTCGCAGTGATGGCTGGAGCAAAGTGGTGGAAGGAACAACTTCCATAGAAGAGGTGCTGCGGGTTACGGGACAATAAGATGAAACCTCTGGTTATAGTTTAACCTTTTTAAGGTAAGCAGATTAATATAGTTGTCCCTCTATCGGGGGGCAGTAGTAAGTTTCATGTGTTTTGAAACAATTATACCTACATCCACATCACTGTTTTGATCCTGATGTCCTGCAGCATACGACCCAAAAAGGTAAGCGCTGTCAAATTCCAGAATCTGTTTTACTCTACAGACATAGTCTCTGGCTAAAGTTATAGCCTCTTGCGTATCCATTTGAACAGCTCCTCTGTTTTGCTTAAAATCTCTTGGGTATGACCATGTTTCAGATTTTTATACTGCAAATTCCTGTATTCCGGATAGCGAGCCTGAATATTCAGAGGTTTCAGTTCATCGATAAAATCAGTATGTTCTGAAGGTATCTCATCCAGCAACCCTGTTTTTTTGAGATAGCAATGCCAGATTGTGTGCACGGGGAGGAATAGCAGAAAACACCTTTTGCCAATGTGCTTTGAGAATTTTTTCAATGGATTGATGACACATAAACCCGACTTAGAGGTATCTCCACGCGTCAAGCATTGACCTGGTTGTTTGCAGATCGTAATCTGATATCTCCAGCCAGTATTGTATTTTTGTATTTTTTGATGTCATTTGGATTGTTATGTTCCCATGCTCTACGCAGGTAGTTGCTATATGCTCCGCGTCCGCTAAACAGAAACCGTTCCACCATTCCCGGACCGGACTTTGCGGTATTGTGCCGCATTATACGCAACAGGCCAGCGGAATAAGAGTAATAATCAGCCTGTTGCAAAAAATCATAAAATCAAATAAATGTACCACACAAATGCAAAATTTTTATGACAGTTTAATCCAGATAGAAAGCTTTAACCAGGTATCAGAGTTGGAAGCAAAAGTCGGTTCCGACTATTTGTCAGATCACTCTGCCACAATGCTTAAAGAAAGCCTGGCTGATTGCGTACAGGAACTTATTCTGGAGTATCCCTATGTTGACAAGGATTTCAGGAGCACCTTTTACAGTGATTTTTCTAAAAGACACAGGCAGATAGACAGAAATTCATACCGAGTTCACTTGTTTGGTGAAAATGAAAAATATTTTGGCTTTTTTACGCTCAGAAACACTTCGCCTTTTAACCTTGGGCGAGGGTGTATCGATCCAAAAGCATTGTCAACCAGGCCCGGCCATCTACTTTTAACCAGATTTGAGGTTCACCTGCTGGGTAAAACTTATACTGTTGACGCGTTTCCATGGATGCAGCAGGATGCGAATATTTCCAGATGCGCTCAAGTATCTATATGGGCTATTGCCAGGTATTACAGTGAAAAATACCCCCAATACGCGGAGCATACTATACAGCAGATATTTGAACTGGCCTCTTCTCATACCCGTAAAATTCCATCCAAAGGACTGACGATTGAGAATATATCAAGTATTTTCAGCTTGATAGGATTTTATCCGGAAATTTATTTCAGCGAAGTAGTTAATGACCGTAAGATCTTTAATGAAATTATCTATATTTTTATTGAATCTGGAATTCCTATTGTTGCTGGACTGAGAGAAAAAAGACATGCGATTACCGTTACTGGTCATTTAAAAATTGCGCCGACAAAAGTTGTTCAACATCAGATAGCCCCCATGTCTGATCTTATTCAAGGATATTTTTCAGTTGACGATAACTATCCGCCATACTCAGTTGTTGGAGCTGAAGGTAAAAATTCAATATCTGACATTGATTCTATTATAGTGCCTCTATATGAAAAGATGTATCTGGATGTGCTGACTCTGCTTACACGGGTCTTGCCCCAGGTTGAAAGGTCCTTTTTACCGCACAACACTATGTACAGAAGAGTTTTCATGACTTCTTCGAAATCGTTCAAGAGGTTTATTTTTGACCATATCGCTGATGAGACATACCGGGCGCAATTGCTTATGCTGAAGATGCCCAAATTTATCTGGGTAATCGAATATATTGCCAGAGACTCTTATCCTGACTATGTTGATTCACGGTTTATATTTGACGCCACAGCAATGGAATACGCTGATCTTGAAAAAATAATGATAGCGGCCAGGATTGGGAAACAGTTTATATGCAATGGGGCATCCGGAAAACTCAATGATGACCCCGAACCCATTTATGTCAATAATTTAAGGGAGGCAGGCCATGGAATGGATGAATAAACTCTTTGAGGCCGGGAAAAAACTTGAGATGAAGGAAGATAAGGATATTAAGGATAAACTCAGACACATCAATGCTAATCTAAGAGACAATCTTCAGGAAAACATTGAAAAAGACCGTTTCCGCGAACAAAGGACGTTGGAAATAAGCAGACAATACTATCTTGGGTAGACACTTCCTCGGTTTGCGGATCTGGTGATGTGGGAGTTGGTGAAGAAGATTTAACCCCATTTTCCGCATGCTTAGACGAAATTTTCTGTTATTTCAAAATATTATCTTATTTCTGGTTTGTTTTGCCAGCACTACTTTTGTTTCGTTTTTATTTTCCTCGGTTTTATTGCAATGCTGCTTATCCCCAGGGTAGAATAAACTTTTTTTGTTCAATGGTCGGGTTAGTACAGCTTCTGACTGAGATAACACATCTACGATTGTTGTTACTTGTAGGCTTCTCACCCGGTGCGGCATGAGACCGAACTTCTGAGCAACTTGAAATAGCCTTAACGCGTTAGGGATTGCCGCGCTCGCCCCAGTTGAATGGCTGCGCCAAAACTGGGTTTATTCTACGGGATAAAAAGACTCGCTCGCAATGACACCTGAGCTGTCAGGGATGTGGTTGCTGAAAACCTGTCACCCACAAATGAGCCTAAGCGACCATAGCAATCTGTATGGCAAAAGCATAATATTCTGAATTTATTGGATATTCGATTGTAGTTACTTGTAAGCTCCTCACCCGGGCGGCCCGGGACCGAACGTGTGAGTAACTTTACGATTCTGTCACTTTTCTGGAAATTGGGACAGTCCCCGCGAGGTACTATAAAAAATATTGATGCTGCATTGGTTCCTGAAAGAAATTTGCTTCAATGGAAAAATTTACACAGCGAGGGACAGTCCCCCTCCGGGCTGTAAGCCTCCGGGCAGGAAGCTGTGCCAGGCGCAAAGTTTCCATCTTTGACGGAACTTTTCTTGCATATGTGTGCATGAATCATGAGCAAAAATGTGAAAAATGTAAAAAATGTAACCGTCTAATTTTATTAGCAAAACGATTATAGTCGCTTGTAAGCTCCTCACCCGGGCGGACCGGGACCAAACTTGTGAGTAACTAAAAAATCAGCCTTAGCACGTTTGAGATTGCCGCGCTCGCCCCAGTTGAATGGCTGCGCCTACACTGCGTGTATTCAACGGGATAAAAAGACTCGCTCGCAATGACACCTGAACTGTTAGGGATGTAGTTGCTCAAAACCTGTCACCCGCGAGGGAGCCAGAGCGACCGAAGCAATCTGTACGGTAAAATCATAATGCTCTGAATTTATTACTAATTTGGTTTTAGTTACTTTGAAGGCAAGTGGGTCCAGGAAGAACCAGTCCCGGTGCCGTACCCGAAGGTCTTTACTATTGTTGCTCAGGATGCATGATATAAAATAGAAGCACTGTAATAGAAAAAAGTATGTATTTAATGCTGAGTATATGTAGCAGGCTAAAAAGTCACAGATTTTTACAGGATCATGATAGATACCGGCTTTAATTCATACCGCCGTGTGGGGCGAACTTTATTATGGTTTCTGCTGTTTCTATTTTTATTTTTTCCATGGTTACCCTCCGCCTCGGCCCAGACCGGGGACATCTCTGCCGCACTTGTTGTATCCAGACACATTAAACCATACATGGATGCCCTGGATGGGCTCAGGCGATCACTTAATCGAGACGCAGGCATTGAGCATAGTGCTTTTGTTCTGGAACAGTATGATCTTGAGCAGCCGCAAAGAATCATCAGGGAAATCCTGGCCCGGGATTTTGATGTTCTTATTTCCATAGGTCCTGAAGCCGCTTCCATAAGCATGTCCATTTCAGAACAAAGTGATTTGACAACAATATATACCATGGTTCATAACCCGGCCATACTTGCCCAGGATGCAAATGGCCTGGGCTGCGGCGTGGCTTTACGTATTCCAGCCATCAACCAGCTTCGCGATATTAATGATGCTTTGCCGGAGGCATCAAAGTTGGGCCTGCTGTTTGATCCCAACATAAATAACACCTTTTTTGAGTTGGCCAGCAAACAATCAGAACAATCAGATTTAGAACTTATTCCCCTCAGAGTTCAGTCCAGCAGAGATATTCCTGAAGTGCTCCGTGAACATTGGGCACATGTTGATGCCATATGGCTTATCCCGGACCAGACCGTTATCTCACAGACCTTGATTGAATATATAATCAAGCAAGCCCTTTTGCATGGCAAGCCGGTTATCGGCTACAACAGGTTTTTCTATGATTCAGGAGCAGCCATTGCTTTTGCCTTTGATTTTGGGCGTATAGGTGAGCAGACCGCAGGCCTGACTGAAGAATTGCTGCGCTATGGGTATTGTCCCAGCGTAACACCTGCCTATGACCTGCTGATTAACCACAGAGTATTCAGAAGTTTAAGTATTGACCTGCCAGGAGCAAATCAATGAAATCGCCCGGGTTTCACTTCAGACTGCTGGCAACGGCTTTTGTTCTTATTGGGGGGGCGGTGTTTGTCATGGGATATCTTGGCTTTGGCATGACCCAGCGTTATGTACTGGCCAGGTTTGAAGAAAGAAATGAATTTCTGGCTGGTTATCTGGCACGAAACGCTGAGCTTGGTATTCTTATTGGTGATGAACAGATGCTTTCCAGGCTGGGTATGGGCCTGTTGTCAGAATCCGATGTGGCAGGTGTTGAAATATTTGATTCGCAGGGAAAAGAGTTGGTTTCCCTATTTGAAGGCCAGCTGTATGATTATGTAGTTGTCTACTCCAGTGTGATGCTTCGTGCTGTGGGAGAGGAACCATTCCATAGCAGGGATTTTGCGGGAATTGAGCAGCCAGGTGACATAATAGGTCAGATCGCAATTTATTTCAGTTTGCATGAAATTAATGACATTCAGGCTTCATTAGTCCGTAATTTTGCTGTTTTATCCTTTGGTGTGGCTTTGTTGTCCATCTTTGTGTTTTATATTATATCCAGATCTCTGGTTAACCCGGTAAATAAGCTTGCCCATGTTGCCGGCAGAATAGCATCCGGAAGCAGAAAAGTAAGGGCAAGACCGGATACGATCCCGGAAACTCGTGAGCTGGCTCTGGCATTTAACTCCATGCTTGACTCTCTTGATGAAAGCAACAAACAGCTTGAAAAGCTGTATAGAGATATGGCTAGACAGAAAACCCTGGCCGAACTGGGAAAATTTGCCATGCTCATTGCCCATGAAGTTAAAAATCCTTTAAGCATCATTAAAAGCTCTTTGGATGTTCTCAAAGATGAAGCAGGCTTAACCAGTAATGACCCCATGGTCCACTATATTGAAGATGAAATCAGACGCATCAGCCGCCTTCTTGAGGATTTTCTGGCCTTTTCCAGGCCGTCACGGCCCGATCTGCGTGATATTGACTTAAATCAGCTGGTCAGTGAATGTGTGGACAGATTGCAGGTACAGTATGACCGGGATACCCTTGAACTGGTAACATCTATAGAAAGCAAAGAGTATGTGAGCCAGGCGGATAAAGATCTGATGGCCAAGGCACTGCACAATTTGCTGAAAAACGCCATAGAGGCCAATGAGCACTCTGGAAAAATTTTGGTCAGAAGCTGGCATCAGGATAAGTGGATTATGGAAGTTGAGGATCAGGGACCAGGTATTGCCTTGAGTATGGAAGATAAAATTTTTGAGCCTTTTTTTACCACCAAAAATAAAGGCAGCGGGTTGGGACTGGCCTTTGTATCATATGTTATTGATGCTCATGGTGGAGTGGTCAGAGGGTATAACAAGGAAAGTGGCGGAGCAGTATTTCGGGTGGAGTTATGAACTTGAGAGTTCAGAGTTACTAATACGGGCTGTGCCCGCAACCCAATTGAAACAAGTTTCGTTAGGTTGGGGCGATAACCGTATTTTTTAGGCTGAAGGCTGAAGGCTGAAGACTGAAGGTTTAAGGCTGAAGGCTGAAGGCTGAAGGCTGAAGACTGAAGGTTGAAGGTTGAAGGCTGAAGGCTGA
The DNA here is from genome assembly GCF_000934755.1 of Desulfonatronovibrio magnus. Taxonomy (NCBI): domain Bacteria; kingdom Pseudomonadati; phylum Thermodesulfobacteriota; class Desulfovibrionia; order Desulfovibrionales; family Desulfonatronovibrionaceae; genus Desulfonatronovibrio; species Desulfonatronovibrio magnus. The sequence continues at coordinate 780,612 of NZ_KN882175.1, read as the reverse complement.
AGACTGAAGGTTGAAGGCTGAAGACTGAAGGTTGAAGACTGAAGGTTGAAGGCTGAAGACTGAAGGTTGAAGGTTGAAGGTTGAAGGCTGAAGGCTGAAGACTGAAGGTTGAAGGCTGAAGACTGAAGGCTGAAGGTTGAAAGGTGAGGAGTGAAGAGTGAAGGTTGAAGGTTGAAGGTTGAAGGTTGAAGGTTGAAGGTTGAAGGCTGAAG